>NZ_JBFUEO010000028.1:0-45397 GCF_056403935.1 Pedococcus sp. P2_E4
CGACGCCACCACCGGCGACGCCACCGCTGGCGACGCCACCGCTGACGACGCCCTCGCGTTCGAGGTCGTCTGGGAGGGCGAGCAGGTCGGCCGCGTCGAGCTGCTCGCGGACGACGACGGCGATGCCGACCTGCTGTGGGTCGTCGTGCCCGAGTACCTCGCGGTCGGCGTCGTCGAGCGAGCCCTGCGGCTGGTCGTGGGCTGGGGGTTCGAGTCCTTGGGGCTGCGGCGGATCGAGGCGAGGGTCGACGCCGACGACCGCGACGGCGTGCGCGCCGCGCTGCGCGCCGGGCTCGCCAAGGAGGGCGTCGCCCGGGGTGCCCTCGGGCTGCACGGCGACCGCACCGACGTCGTCGTGCTCGCTCGTCTCGCCGCCGACCCCGAGCCGCAGAGCCGCGAGGGCTTCATCGGGATGCTCAACTCCGCGCTGCCCACCAAGCGGGCCATCGCCCAGGGGATCCTGCGCGACGAGGAGGGGCGGGTCCTGCTCTGCGAGCTGACCTACAAGGCCGAGTGGGACCTGCCCGGAGGCGTCGTCGACCCGTCCGAGTCGCCGGCCCAGTGCGTCGTGCGTGAGGTGCGCGAGGAGCTGGCCGTGGACGTCGAGGTGCAAGGGCTGCTCGCGGTCAACTGGCTGCCGGCCTGGAGGGGGTGGTCCGACGCGGTCGTCTTCGTGTTCGACCTCGGTGTCGCCGACCCCGGCCTCGTGGCACGGACGACGTTGGAGCGCAGGGAGATCCGCGCTCTCCACTTCGTCGGCGAGGAGGACTGGGACCAGCGCGTGGCCCCCTACAACCAGCGGATGCTCGCCTTCCTCGCGGCACACACCGGCCCCACGGCATACCTCGAGGACGGGCTCCCAGCCCTCTGACCTCGGCTGGCCCCGTATGCCGCGGCACGGTCTCGGCCCCACCCGGCCAGCGCGGGCCGGGCGCGTCCCCCGCGCATCGTCGCAGGTCAGCGGGCAGCGCCGAGGTGCTCGCGCGGCCCGGGCCAGATAGGCTCACAAGGTCATAGAGCCGGGGAAACCGTACGAAAACGGAGTGCACCATGACTGACTCGAGCATGCCGAGGCTCACCGCCGAGGAGCTGGCCGCCGAGGGCGGCACCGCCCTGCCCGACAAGGAGGTCATCAGCATCCTCGACCTGAACGCCGACCTGGACATCGGCCTCGACGCCGCAGCACCCATCGACCTGGCTGTCGCGGCCAACGCCAACGTGGCGGCCCCCATCGACGCGGCCGTCGGCGCGAACATCCTCTCCGTGGGCTCCGAGGCCCAGGCCCTCGCCGACCAGGGTGTCGTCATCGACCAGGGCATCACCGGCGAGGCCGTGGCCGAGGGCAGCCAGGACTCGACCATCGACCAGGCCACCACCGAGGTGCCGCCGGCTGAGGCCCCCGCCGACGCTCCCGCGACGCCCACCGACGGAGCCATCGACCCCACGGCTCCTGTCACGGAAGGTGGCGCCCTCGACGGCAACCTGCTGAACGTCGACGTCGACCTCGCGGCCGACCTCGACCTCGCGGCGCCCATCGCCGGTGCCGTTGCGGCCAACGCCAACGTCGCGGCGCCGATCGACGCCGCGGTCGCGGCGAACATCGGTTCCATCGACTCCGACGCCGCGGCCCTCGCCCAGCAGGACGCGATCATCGTCCAGGACATCGACGCCGACGCGCACGCGACGACCGACCAGTCGTCGGACATCTCCCAGTAGCTGGTGCCAGGACCCGCTGACGTGACTCCTTTCGAGGGGCCCGGTGCTCCGGCCGTGCCCGGTTCCGCCCCGTCCGAGGCCACCGCACCCCCACCGCAGGGTGGGGGTGCGGTGCCCGCGCGCGCCGAGGGCGTGCAGCTGCTCGGGGCGGTGCCGGGGTCCGGCTACCGCGTCGCGCCTGCCCTCGTGCGGCGCGGCGACGGACAGACCATCCAGCTCACACCCCTGCTGTATGCCGTGCTGGACCAGGTGGACGGACGCCGGACCACGGCTGAGGTGGCCGAGGCGGTGGGTGAGTCCATCGGACGCGCCGTGTCGGCCGAGGACGTCGAGCTGCTGTGCGACACCAAGCTGCGCACCCTCGGTCTGCTGGTCAAGGCCGACGGGACCGACCCGGAGGTCCGCCGCTCGAACCCCCTGCTGGCCCTGCGGTTCAAGTACGTCGTCTCGGACCCGGAGGCGACCCGGCGCATCACGGCGCCCTTCAGCCTGCTGTTCGCGCCGGTCGTGGTGGTGGTCCTCGTGGCCGCGTTCCTCTGGGTGTGCGGGTGGGTGCTGCTGCACAAGGGCCTCGCGTCTGCGACCCACCAGGCGTTCGACCAGCCGGCCCTCCTCCTCGCGGTCTTCGCGCTGACCGTCGTGTCGGCCGGGTTCCACGAGTTCGGGCACGCCGCGGCCGCCCGCTACGGAGGGTCCACGCCCGGCGCGATGGGGACCGGTCTGTACCTCGTCTGGCCGGCGTTCTACACCGACGTCACCGACAGCTACCGGCTCGGTCGCGCGGGACGCGTCCGCACGGACCTCGGGGGCCTGTACTTCAACGCCGTCGTCGCCGTCGTGATGTTCGGGGTGTGGTGGGGCACGGGGTGGGACGCCATCCTGCTCATCATCGCCACCCAGGTCCTCCAGATGGTGCGCCAGCTCGCGCCGCTGGTGCGCTTCGACGGCTACCACGTCCTGGCCGACCTCACGGGCGTGCCCGATCTCTACCACCGCATCAAGCCGACCTTGCTCGGCCTGCTCCCCTCGCGCTGGAACCACCCGGAGACGACGGTGCTCAAGCCGTGGGCGAGGGCCGTGGTCACGGCGTGGGTGGTGCTGGTGGTCCCGCTGCTGCTGTTCTCCCTCGTGATGATGGTCCTCAGCTTTCCCCGGGTCGCCGGCACCGCCTGGGCATCCGTCGGTCGGCAGTGGGCGCGGCTCGAGACCCAGCTCGGCGACGGCGACCTGCTGGCAGTCGTCGTGCGGGTCCTGTCGATCGTCGCGATCGCCCTGCCGGTCCTGGGGGTGGTCTTCATCGTCAGCCGGGTCGTGCGGCAGGTCGTCGCAGGCACCTGGCGGGCCACGGACGGCCGACCGGTGCGCCGCGGCCTGGCCGGTGTCGTGGCGCTCGCAGTGGTGGCCGGGCTCGCCTGGTCATGGTGGCCCCACCCGGGGACCTACCGGCCCGTCCAGGCCTATGAGCGCGGCACGCTGGCCGACGCGGTCCCCACCTTGCTGCGGTCCGGCCTGCCTTCCGCACTGGAGGCTGGCCGTCAGGGTGCGGCCCGGGCGGTGTGGCCGGAGGGCGCCGCCCTCCCCACGGCCGAGGAGCCGCAGCTGGCCGTGGTCATGGTGCCTCGTGCCGATCGGGCCGGCGCCGGCAAGCCGACGATGCCGACCTGGGTCTTCCCGTTCAACCGTCCGCTGCCCCCCGGCGAGGGCGGCAACCAGGCGATGGCCGTCAACACCAAGGACGGCTCGACCCTCTATGACGTCGCGTTCGCCCTCGTCTGGGCGGACGGCGACACCGTGGCCAACACGAACGAGGCGTACGCCCTGGCCTCGTGCACCGGGTGCCAGACCGTGGCGGTGGCCTTCCAGGTCGTCCTCGTCGTCGGGGAGGCCAACGTCGTCGTGCCCGAGAACGTCGCAGCCGCCGTCAACTACAGCTGTGTCCAGTGCGTGACCGCAGCGCTCGCGACCCAGCTGGTGGTCACCCTCTCCGGCCCGTTGACCCCGCAGAGCACCGCGGAGCTCGCCACGCTGTGGCGCGAGATCTCTGAGTTCGGCGCGTCCCTCGAGGGCGTGCCGCTGAGCGAGCTGCAGGACCGTCTGAGCGACTACGAGCGACGGATCCTGGCCATCGTCCAGAAGGACCCGGCGTGGGTCGCGCCGGCTACGGGCGGCTCGTCCACCCCGACCGCGACGTCGACCTCCGGCGCTCCTGCCGGCACGGTGTCGCCCACCAGCGGCGCCGCTGCCACCACCGGGTCCGGGGCCTCCTCGTCGTCACCGGGGTCGTCCAGCTCGACGAGCAGCTCGTCGTCCGGTCAGGACGACTCGACCCCCACGGGCGGAACGGATGCCACGACAACGCCGTCGCCGACGGCGACGGCGACCCCCGAGGACGTGGCGCCGGCCACGGCCACGCCCTGACCGGCGGCCGCGCGGCATACCCTCCTGTGAGTTCAGGTATGCCGCGCAGCGCACGGATGGGAGCACGAATGGTCACCGGGGCCAGCGAGTTCGACGAGGGTTCAGCAGTCACGGCGCGGGCCGGCGAGGCCGGGGTGTATGACGCGGCGCTCGGCGAGGGGTGGCGCATCGGGGGAGGGGTCAACGGCGGCGTCCTGCTCGCCACCGTCGGCCGCGCCCTGTCGCAGGAGTTCGCGACGGCCGAGCGGACTGCCCATCCCGACCCGCTGGCCATCTCGGCCTACTACCTCACGCCGGGCGAGCCGGGCCCTGCCGTGGTCCGCACCGAGGTGGTGCGCCGCGGACGCTCGGTGTCGACCGGGCAGGCGTCCCTGCTCCAGCCCGGCGCGGACGGCGCGCAGGTCGAGCGGATGCGGGTGCTCGCCACGTACGGCGACCTGGCCACCATCGACGGCGATGCCTCGACGACCGCCAGCCCGCCGGAGCTGCCCCCGCCGGACCAGTGCGTCTCGTCGCGCGAGGCGCCCCCGAGCTTCCTCAAGCACGCGTCGCTGCTCGAACGGCTCGACCTGAGGCTCGACCCGGCCACCACGGGCTGGGCACTCGGCAAGCCGTCGGGCAACGGCACGATCCGGGGCTGGCTGCGGATGCAGGACGGTCGCGAGCCGGACGCGTTGCTGCTGCTGCTCGCGGTCGACGCCCTGCCACCGGTGGCGTTCGAGCTCGGGCTGCCGGGCTGGACCCCCACGCTGGAGCTGACGGCGCACGTGCGCTGCCGGCCGGCGCCGGGGTGGCTCCGGGTCAACCTCACCAGCCGGACCATGTCGGGCGGCTACCTCGAGGAGGATGCCGAGGTGTGGGACAGCGAGGGTCGGCTCGTGGCCCTGTCGCGGCAGCTCGCCCGGGCGACGGCACCGCAGCCCGGCTGACGCGGCACACGAGCACCCGTTCCCGGTCGACCCCTCGCGGGACGGCTCGTGGTCGGTCCGCCCGTGCAGCGCCGGTAGACTCTCGGCCTCGTGGCCCTCACTATCGGAATCGTCGGACTGCCCAATGTCGGCAAGTCCACGATGTTCAATGCCCTGACCAAGAACAACGTGCTCGCCGCGAACTACCCGTTCGCGACCATCGAGCCGAACGTCGGGGTCGTGCCCCTGCCCGACGCCCGCCTCGGCGCGCTCGCCGAGATCTTCGGGTCGGAGAAGATCCTGCCGGCGACCGTGTCGTTCGTCGACATCGCCGGCATCGTCCGCGGCGCCTCCGAGGGCGAGGGCCTGGGCAACAAGTTCCTCGCCAACATCCGTGAGGCCGACGCGATCTGCCAGGTCGTCCGGGCCTTCGAGGACGGCGACGTCGTGCACGTCGACGGCAAGGTCTCGCCGGCCTCCGACATCGAGACGATCCACACCGAGCTGATCCTTGCCGACCTACAGACCCTCGAGAAGGCCGTCCCGCGGCTGGAGAAGGAGGCGCGGATCAAGAAGGAGTCCAAGCCCCTGCTCGACAACGCGGTCGCGGCCCAGAAGGTCCTCGAGGAGGGCCACACCCTGTATGCCGCGGGGCGGGGTGCGGGGGTCGACCTCGACCTCGCGCGGGGCCTGGGCCTGCTCACGACCAAGCCCTTCATCTACGTGTTCAACCTCGACGAGGACCAGCTCGGTGACGCCGCGCTGCACGACTCGCTGCGCGCGTTGGTCGAGCCCGCCGATGCGGTCTTCCTCAACGCCAAGCTCGAGATGGACCTCATGGACATGGAGCCCGACGAGGCCATGGAGCTGCTCGAGTCGTTCGGTGCCACCGAGTCCGGCCTCGACCAGCTGGCCCGCACCGGCTTCCACACGCTCGGCCTGCAGACCTACCTCACGGCCGGTCCCAAGGAGTCCCGCGCCTGGACCATCGGCCGGGGCTGGACCGCACCGCAGGCGGCTGGGGTCATCCACACCGACTTCCAGCGCGGCTTCATCAAGGCCGAGATCGTCGGCTTCGACGACCTCGTCGAGGCCGGGTCGATGGCCGCGGCGAAGTCGGCCGGCAAGGTCCGCATCGAGGGCAAGGACTACGTCATGGCCGATGGCGACGTCGTCGAGTTCCGCTTCAACGTGTGATCGGTCATCACGACTCAACGTGTGATCGGTCATCACGACGGCTGGATCCATGGGTTGAAGCCGGTGGCGGTTTGTCGCATTGGTCGGGGTTGTTTCTCCCCCGATCGGTCAGATCTTGGCACGACCTTGACCCCTCGCTGACCAACTCCATACCTGAACGTCGAGTGCGGGACATGGTGTGCGCAGAAGGGTGACGCAGGGGTTGCCCTCAGACGAGGGGAAGCCTCATGTTCAAGAAGACCGCGGCCGCGACTGCGATGGGGGTCGGCCTTCTGCTGGCCGCAGCTGGCTCTGCCTCTGCCTACACCATGGACTCGGCCGGGCTCGGCTGGGTCGGCAAGGGAGAGGTCCAGAGCGCCTACGGCTGGAACAACAAGGCCATGCAGGACAACGTCGCCGGAGTGACGTTCGTCTACGACAGCACGAGCTCGTACGAGGTCGTCTGCGAGTTCGACAACCGTGGTGGCCACCACGTCATCACCAACACCAAGCACTCGTCGGTCAAGGCGACCGTCAGCAGTGAGTCCCGCAACAACAGCAACGGCAAACAGGGGCCGATGACGGGCTGGTACCTCACCGGCTTCGGCGCTGTCACCTCGACCGGCGCGGCTGTTCCGGCTGTCGGTGATGGATGTCCTGGCAACAGCGGTCTCGGGGCCATCACATCGGTGACGCAGACAGGCACCGGCAGCGGCGGGCTCTACGCGCTCTGGGGCGGCCAGAGCCGCCTGCTCACGCTCACGGTGGAGACGTCGACCCTCTGACGGAGCCGGTCTTCGATCGCAGCGGCAACAGTCCGCTGGCTTGGCCCGGGTTGTCGCTCGGGCCAAGCCAGGCGCCTGTCGGTGTCGCGCTCGGCGGGTGGGACGACGCTGCGGCTTCTGCGCAATCGGCCGCGCGGGTGGCCTGCTCGCTCCTACCCTCTCTGCATGAGCAGCGCAGCACCCGGGTGGTACCCGGTCGAGGGGGATCCCCGTCTTCGGTGGTGGGACGGCCAGGCTTGGACCGAGCACTTCCACGAGGGCCTGGGACCGAGTCCGACGCCGGCCGCGGCCCGGCCGGGCGTGGCCGTGTCGCCGTCCACCGGCAGTGGCGTCCCGGAGGACGCGATCTGGTCCGCGATCGGGAAGTCGCTCACGGGCGCCGGGGCCGGGCGGTACTGGCTGACTGCCGAGCACCTCGTCATCGATTCGAACGGCCGCGGAGGAGCCCAGCAGGTTCCGCTCGCCCTCGTGCAGGACGTGGAGGTCACCCAGACCATGACCCAGAAGGCGCGTGGCCTGTCCACCGTCAAGGTCCACGTCAACCAGGGCGGCGGCGTCGTGCTCTCCCTCGAAGACCTTCCGGAGGGCCGTATCGCGCGCGCCATCATCAGCCAGGCGGCCACCCGCCTGCGGATGGAGGGCCAGGGCCCGGCGGCCACCCCCACCCAAACCACCACCCCCACCCACGCCCCGGACAGCGGGTTGCAGGCAGCGGCCCAGGCACCAGCCCAGACCGCCGTCCCAGCGCCAGCCCAGGCACCGGTCCCCACGCAGGCACCGGAAACGGTCCAGCCCTGGGCCCACGCCCCCTCCGCCGAGCCCATGGAGCTGCTGCGCATGCTGGGGGAGCTGCGCGACGCCGGCCTCCTCACGGACGAGGAGCTCGCCACGAAGAAGGCCCAGGTCCTGGGCCGGCTCTAGCTGGACGCAGCCATCAGGGAGTAACCCCGTGACCCGTGGGTCGTTGGGCAGGGCGGAAGTGATGGCGATGGATTCCCTGGACCCCGAACGTGACGACCGGTTGTTCGAAGTGGAGTGTCAGCGGCGGGCGCTGGCCCTGGTGCGGGCGGCCCGTGTCCGCGACAAGGAAGCGCGTGCCGCGGCCCTGCAGGCGCTGATGGCGGACATGAGGATGAGCCCGCCGGGCGAGGACCGCGACCCTGCGGCGGACGCCGAGGTGGAGCGGCGGGTGTGGCGGACCATGCTGCAGCTGGCGGTGATGTGTGACGAGCTGGCGGAGCGGGCGATGGGCGCCGATGAGGTCGAGGCGTACCTGCAGCGCGGGTTCGACTTCGCGCTACGCCGCGAGCGGGACGCCTTGTAGCTCAGGCGCCGAGCTCAGGCGCCCACGTCGAGGGTGAGCCGCAGCTCCACGGTGTCACCTTCGTCGATGCCCTCGGCTCGTCTCACGGCGTCCTTGAGCGGGAGCAGGTACCCGCCGTCCTTGGGGAACAGCGACGTCGTGAACTCCGTCGAGCCGACCCGCCCGGTCACGGGGATGACGCCCCAGCCGTAGGTGAGCATCGACTTGTGGTCGTCGACGACGCCGGCCTCGTTCTCGGGCAGGGGCACGAAGTAGTAGGGCGCCGGGCCACGCCACTCGATGACGGAACCGCTGAACTCGAGGACCACCACGTCAGAATAGGGACGTGACGACGGCAGTGGTGGTTGGCAGCGGACCGAACGGTCTCGGCGCAGCGATCCGGCTTGCCCAAGCCGGGGTGGACGTCACGGTCGTCGAAGCCGACGATCGTCCCGGGGGCGGCACCCGCACGTCGGAGCGGACGCTGCCCGGCGTGCTGCACGACGACTGCTCCGCCTTCCACCCCATGGGTGTCTCGTCACCGTTCCTGCGCACCCTCGGGCTCGACCGGTTCGGCCTCGAGTGGCTGTGGCCGGAGCTCGACCTCGCGCACCCGCTCGACGACGGGCGCGCCGGCGTGATGTCGCGCGACCTCGACCGCACCCTGGCGTCCCTCGGCGCCGACGCGCAGTCCTGGCGTCGGCTGTTCGAGCCACTCGTCGAGCGTTACGACGCCCTGCTCGAGGAGGTCCTTCAGCCGGTCGCCCACGTGCCGAGCCACCCCCTGGTGCTGGCCAGGTTCGGTGTCGAGGCACTGCTCCCCGCGACCTGGACGGCGCGACGGTGGGAGGGCGCCCCGGCCAAGGCGTTGTTCCTGGGGGCTGCGGCCCACGCGTTCGGGCGGCTGGACACCCCCCTGAGCAGCTCGGTGGGGCTGATGCTCGTCGCGGGCGGGCACAGCGTGGGCTGGCCGGTGGCGCGCGGGGGGAGCCAGGCGATCTCGACCGCCATGGTCGCCCTGCTCGAGGAGCTGGGCGGCACGGTGCAGACCGGCATCCGAGTCGCCGAACTCGACCAGCTGCGCGACCTCACCGGAGCCGCTCCCGACCTCGTCCTGCTCGACACCTCACCGACCGACGTGCTCCAGATCGTGGGCGACCGGCTGCCCGCCGGCGTGCGGCGCGCCCTGTCGCGCTACCGGTACGGCCCTGCCGTGCACAAGGTGGACTTCGCCATCGAGGGCGACGTGCCCTGGCGCAACGACGACTGCCGCAAGGCCGGCACCCTGCACCTCGGCGGCAGCGCCGGCGAGGTCGCGGCCATCGAGAAGGCGGTGGTCCGGGGCCAGATGCCTGGCCGCCCGTTCGTCCTCGTCGGGCAGCAGTACCTCGCGGACCCCTCCCGCTCGGCCGGTTCGGTCAACCCCCTGTGGGCGTACGCGCACGTGCCCCATGGGTACACCGGTGATGCGACGCAGGAGGTCGTCGCCCAGATCGAGCGCTTCGCCCCCGGCTTCCGCGACCAGGTCGTCAGCACCGCCACGCGCGGCCCCGCCGAGCTGGCGGCCTACAACCGCAACTACGTCGGCGGCGACATCAGCTCGGGGGCCAACACCGTGCGCCAGCTCCTGCTGCGGCCGAGACCGGCCATCGACCCGTATGCCGTGGGCGTGCCGGGCGTGTACCTCTGCTCGTCCGCGACCCCGCCCGGAGGCGGCGTCCACGGCATGTGCGGAGTCAACGCCGCCGAGCGCGCGCTCGCGAGCCTCTGACGGTCGCACTGCTGCCGGACACAGCACAGCGGCGACGCCCCGAGTGGGTGCGCCGCCGCTGCGGTGGTGCTGTCCGGGCTCAGGCGTGACCGACGCCGAAGCCGGCGAGCCAGCTCTGCACGATCGGGATGTCGATGCGCTGCAGGCCACCGAGGTAGCGACAGTTCGACGTGTAGCCGTAGCTGGTGACGGTGACCTGGTAGCCGCTGTTGAAGGAGGGGCCGCCCGAGTCGCCGAAGCAGGTGCCGCCGCCGCCGCGGGGGTCGTTCTCGTTGCCGTTGACCTGCAGGACCTGGGGCGTGAGCTTCTGGCCGACCTCGTCGGTGAAGCGGCGCACGATCGGGTAGGACATCGGCGTCGGCTTCTGGGGGCCGGACTCCGCCTGGCGCACCTCGGTGCCGTAGCCGACCGCCGTGAAGAGCGTCTTGTTGAGGACGTTGGGCGTGTAGCGGTCGAGGAAGTTCGTCGGCGCGATGGTGACCGGGGTGATGCCGGTGACCGGGGCGTCGAGGACGATGACTCCCACGTCGTTCCAGTTCTTCAGGTCGGTGAAGTCGGAGTACTGCGGGTGGGTGTGGGCGGTGCCACTGCGGTAACCGCGCGCGGCCAGCTCTGCGGACGTGTAGCCGGCAGCGGTGTTCGCCGCCGTCGGGAGGTTGGACGGCGCCGCGTCGTCGATGAACGTGTCGAAGGTGACCAGCGTCTTGCCGAGCGTGCCCTGGGTGCAGTGCGCCGCGGTGACGAGCACGGTGGGCGAGACGAGGCTGGCCGTGCAGCGGAACCGGCCGTCGGCGTCGTAGAACGCGATCAGCGCGACGTTCGGGTGACGGTTGCCGTCGAGCTCACCTCCGGTGATGGCGGAGGCGGCGAGGGTCGTGCCCCCGACGAGGGCGGTGGTGAGGCCGAGGACGGCCAGTGCGCGACGAATTTTCATGCGGACTCCCTGCATCTGTCCAAAAAGCACCCCTGAGCGGGGCGCGACACGCAAAGTCAACCGTTGTCGCCACCCTGGTGTCTATGGGTCCGCGGCAGCCGGCGCTGCAGCCGGCTCGGCGACCGGTGGCCGTCGATGGCTACCACCGGCTAACGACGGGTAACACGGCAGTCCTTCGCTACAGCTGGGTGCCGACCAGCGCGCCAATCCCGTACGTCACGGCCATGGCCAGGATGCCGCCGAACACGTTGCGCACGATGGCGGGCCTCGGGGGCGCCTGGCCGAGCCGTGCGCTGCCCCAGCCAGTGAGCGCGAGCGCGGCGACCACGGCGAGCGCGGTCACCAGGACGCGCGACCCCACGGGTGGCAGGAGGATCGCGACGAGGGGGAGCAGCGCGCCCAGGGTGAACGACCCCATCGACGCCCACGCGGCGTGCCACGGGTTCGTCAGCTGGTCGGGGTCGATGCCCAGCTCGGCCTCGGCGTGCGCGCCGAGGGCGTCGTGCGCGGTCAGCTGCGTCGCGACCTCGAGGGCCAGCTCAGGGCTGAGCCCCTTGTCCTCGTAGATCGAGGCGAGCTCGGCGAGCTCCTCCTGCGGCATGTCCCTCAGCTCGCGCCGTTCCTTGGCCAGCAACGCCCGTTCGGTGTCGCGTTGGGTGCTGACAGAGACGTACTCACCGGCTGCCATGCTCATCGCGCCCGCGGCCAGTCCGGCGATGCCGGCCGTGGCGATGGCGCCGCGGTCGGTCGTGGCCGCGGCGACGCCGATGACGATGCCCGCAGTCGACACGATGCCGTCGTTGGCGCCGAGGACCGCGGCGCGCAGCCAGTTGAGCCGGGACCCGATGCCGGCGTCGTGCGCCTCGCCCTCGTGCGGCTGGGCGTCCGTGGAGACCACGTCAGCCACGGGTCGCCCCCAGCCGGGTGGCGGCCTGGTTGATGCGGTGGGCCAGCTCGACGTCGAGCTGGGTCAGCCCGCCCTCGGAGTGTGTTGACAGAGTGAAATGCACTGTGCGCCAACGGATGTCGATGTCGGGATGGTGGCTCATCTCCTCGGCCTCCAGGGCCACCTCGTCCACGAGCCGGATCGCTGCCGGGAAGTCCGGCGCCTCCAGGGTCGCCGTGAGCGAGTCGCCGCTGCGCTGCCACGCCGGCAGGTCTCGCAGCTGGCGGTCGATCTCCTCGTCAGTCAGCAGCCGGGTCATGGGACCACTGTGGCAAAGCGCTGCGGCAGTGTCACCGAAGGCCAGCCTCACCTGACCCCGGACAGCGGTATGCCGCGTGCGCGAGGTGCGCACGCGGCATACCGGCCGATCGGGGTGGGCTCAGGGCCCCCCGGGGTTGCTGCCGGGCGGCACGGGCATGGCCTCGGTGACGGTGGCCGGGCCCATGAAGTCCCCGGTGTCGCCGGAGGCGTGCTGGACCGTCAGCTGGGCCTTGACCTCGTGCGGCTTGAGCTCGCCCGACGCGATCTGCTCGGCCCAGTGGCACGCGACCCGATGACCCGCGGTGGACCCGRTGACGTCGACGACCCGCAGCTCGGGCCGTTCGGTGTCGCACTTGGTCTCCTGGCGCCACGGGCAGCGGGTGTGGAAGCGGCAGCCCTTCGGGGGGTTGGCAGGTGAGGGCAGGTCGCCGGTGAGCAGGATGCGCTCACGACGGTCCTCGATGAGCGGGTCGGGCACCGGAACGGCCGACATCAGCGCCCGCGTGTAAGGGTGCAGGGGCGTCTCGTACAGCTCCGAGGCGGGGGCCTCCTCGACGAGGGCCCCGAGGTACATGACCCCGATCCGGTCGCTGATGTGGCGCACCACCGCGAGGTCGTGGGCGACCACGAGGTAGGTCAGCCCGAACTCCTCCTGGAGGTCCTCGAGCAGGTTGATGACCTGCGCCTGCACCGACACGTCGAGCGCCGAGACGGGCTCGTCGGCCACGATCAGCTTGGGGTTGACCGACAGCGCCCGCGCGATGCCGATGCGCTGGCGCTGGCCACCGGAGAACTCGTGCGGGTACTTCTTGAGGGCTGCCGGCGGGAGGCCGACCGCCTTGAGCAGGTCACGCAACCGCTTGGAGGCCTGCTTCTCGTCCTTGGCGAGGCCGTGCGCCTTCATGCCCTCGAGCAGCAGCGACTCGACGGACTGCCGCGGGTCGAGGCTGCCCATGGGGTCCTGGAACACCATCTGGATGTCCTGGCGCTTGCGCCGCAGCTCCTCACCCTTGAGGGAGGCGATGTCGATCCCGTCGAACTCCACCGAACCCTCGGTGGGCGGCTCGAGGTTGAGGATCGCGCGACCGAGCGTGGACTTGCCGCAGCCGGACTCGCCGACCAGGCCGTAGGTCTCGCCCTTGCGGATCTGCAGGTCGACCCCGTCGACGGCCTGGACGTGGCCGATCGTCTTGTCGAAGATGACGCCGCGCTTGATGGGGAAGTGCACCTTGACGCCCTTGACGTCGACGAGGATCTCTCCGAACTGCTTGGCGGTGTCGATGCTGGTGCCGTCGCTCACCGGTTCACCTCCACGGGGTTGAAGCAACGCAGGGCCCGTGCGCCGTCCTCGTCGAGGCGGGGCGACTGGGTGGTGCAGACCGAGATGGGCTGGGAGCACCGCGGCGCGAAGGCGCACGCGTGGTCCCACGGCAGGTTGTCGGCCACCGACCCCGGGATCGGGGTGAGCTTCTCACCGCGCGACCCGTCGAGCCGGGGGATCGAGCCGAGCAGCCCGTGGGTGTAGGGGTGCCGGGGCTGGGCGAACAGCGGGTGGCGGTCGCCGCGCTCGACGATGCGACCGGCGTACATGACGTTGACACGGTCGACCAGACCGGCCACGACACCGAGGTCGTGGGTGATCATGATCATCGCCGTGCCGGTGTCCTGCACGAGGTCCTTGAGCAGGGCGAGGATCTGCGCCTGGATGGTCACGTCGAGCGCCGTGGTCGGCTCGTCGGCGATGAGCATCCGCGGCTCGGCGGCCAGGGCCATCGCGATGAGCGCTCGCTGGCGCATCCCGCCGGACAGCTGGTGCGGGTAGTCCTTGAGCCGGCGGACGGGGTCGGGGATGCCGACCTTGTCGAGCATCTCGCGCGCGATCGGGGTCGCGGCCTTGCGGGAGAGCCCGCGGTGGCGTTCGAGCACCTCGGTCACCTGCACGCCGATCGGGACGACCGGGTTCAGCGACGACAACGGGTCCTGGAAGATCATGCCGAGGTCGCGTCCGCGGCGGTCTCGCATCTGCTCGTCGGACAGGGCGAGCAGGTTGCTGCCGTTGTAGAGCACCTCGCCCTCGACGCGGACGCCGCGGCGGGGGAGCAGGCCCATGATCGCGAGGGACGTCACCGACTTCCCGCTGCCGGACTCTCCGACCAGGCCCACGGTCTGGCCGGGACGGACGTCGAAGCTGATGCCGTCGACGGCGACGAACGGCTCCTCACCCTGCCGGGTGAAGGTCACCGTCAGGTCGCGGACGGACAGCAGCGGCTCCTCGCTGTGGCCTCGGCGGGGGACGTTCTCGATGGTCTCGGTGGTCATGGTGCCTACCTCCGGCTCTTGGGGTCGAGGGCCTCGCGCAGCGACTCGCCCATCAGCGTGAAGCCGAGGGCGACGACGATGATGCACAGCGCGGGGTAGACGGCCAGGGTCGGGTGGTCGTAGATGAACCGCTGGGCGTCACCAAGCATCTGTCCCCACTCGGGCTTGCGGTCGTCGGGGTTGCCGAGGCCGAGGAAGGACAGTGCGGCGGCGTCGATGATCGAACCGGCCAGGACGAGGGTGGCCTGGACGATGACGGGTCCGAGCGAGTTCGGCAGCATGTGGCGGAACACGATCGCCGACCGCTTGACGCCGAGCGCCCGGGCGGCCAGTACGTGGTCGCTCGACCGCTGCGCGAGCATCGAGCCGCGCAGGAGGCGGGCGAAGATCGGGACCTGCACGGTGGCGATGGCGATGATGACGGTCCACTGGCTGGGCTGCGACGCGAGCGCGGCGATGCTCACCGCCAGCAGCAGCGACGGGATCGACAGCATGACGTCGACGATCCTCATGACGACGGAGTCGACCCACCCGCCGAAGGCGCCGGCGGTCAGGCCCAGCGTGAGGCCGCCCAGAAATCCGAAGAGGGTGGCGAGGATGCCGACGGTGAGCGTCTGGCGGCTGCCGACGATGAGCCTGGACAGGATGTCGCGGCCGACGTTGTCGGCACCCAGTGGGAAGCCCGGCTCGGGACCCGGGATGGGGTTGCTCTGCTGACGGACCTTGTCGAGCAGCAGGCCCGCCGCCGGGTCGTGTGGGGCGATGAGCGGCGCGAAGAGCGCCAGCAGGACGAACAGGACCGTGATGGCGGCGCCGAGCAGGAACACCGGGTTGCGCCGCAGACGCTTCCAGGCGCTGGCGATCAGCGAGACACCGGCGGAGTCCTCGATGTGGCCGGCGTCGTCGACCTTGACGTCGTCCACGAGGACGGCGCCCTGGCCGGCCGAGGTGGCGGCGAGGTCGTCGATGCGCTCCTTCTTGGACCGGGGGTTCAGGGGGTTCGGAACGTTGGGCACGCGGTCACCTCGTCCGGACTCGGGGGTCGATCACGGCATACGCGATGTCGACCAGCAGGTTGACGACCACGAAGGTGATCGCGAACATCAGCAGCAGCACCTGGAGCACCGCGTAGTCGCGCTTCTCGAAGGAGAGGGCCGTCGCCTCGCCGAGCCCACCGAAGGCGAACACCTTCTCGGTGAGCACCGCGCCGACGAGCAGGCCACCAGTCTGCAACCCGATCGTGGTGACCACGGGGAGCAGGGCGTTGCGCAGGATGTGCCGGCCACGGATGACCCTCGAGGTCAGGCCCTTGGACTCGGCCGTGCGCACGTAGTCCTCGTCGAGCACCTCCAGGACCGACGCTCGAGTGATCCGGAAGATCACCGCGAAGGGGATGGTCGCAAGGGCGATGCCAGGCAGGATCAGGTGCTTGACCGCATCCCACGCGGAGTCCCACTCGCGGGTGAGCAGGCCGTCGAGGATGAAGAACCCGGTGACGCGGGTGGCGTCGAGGCCGGGGTCCTGGCGGCCCGACACGGGCAGCCAGTGCAGCTTGATCGCGAAGATGTACTTCAGCAGGAAGGCGAGGAAGAAGACCGGGACGGCGATACCGATCAGGGACCCGACCACGGACGAGTTGTCGAACCACGAGGCGCGCCGTCGCGCCGCCCTGTAGCCCAGCGGGATGCCGAGGGCGATGGCGAGGACGATGGCGAACGTGCCCAGCTCGACGGTCGCGGGGAACCGCTGGAGGAAGAGCTGGAAGGCGTCAGTGCCGGGGAGCACGCCCGTGCTCGACCCGAACTGGCCCTTGACGGCTCGCTGGACGAACTCCCAGTACTGGACGTACAGCGGCTCGTCGAGCCCGAGGGACTTCTCGAGGGCGGCACGTCGAGCGGGGGTGGCCCTCTCGCCCAGGATCGCCGAGACGGTGCCGCCCGGCAGGCTGCGCAGCCACAAGAAGACCAGCAACGACAGGACGACCACCACCCCCACCATCTGGAGCAGCCTTCGCAGGATGAATCTCAGCACAGTGGGTCATTCTCCTCGCGTCGCGACGACTTTGGCCGACGGTCGTTTCTACACGACTGTGGCCGCCCCAGCGAGTCTGCTGGGGCGGCCACAGTCTTTTGACGGTGATCCGACGTCAGATTCGGGTCAGGGTCACTTGCCCACGGTCACGGACGAGAAGGTCTCGGCCGTCAGCGGGCTGGGGACCAGGCCCTTGACCTTGCCACTGACCACGAGGGCCGGCGGGGAGTGGCTGATCGCCAGACCCGGCAGGTCCTGCTCCATGATCTCCTGGTTCAGCTTCTCGTAGGCGGTGGCGCGCTGGCCCTCGTCCACGATGGCGTCCGCCGCGGCGAGGTCCGCCGAGAGCTTCGCGCCGTACGACGTCGCACTGGTGTGGAAGTCGTTCGTCTTCAGGCCACCGAAGAAGGTGCCGATGAAGTTGTCGGGCGAGTTGTAGTCACCGGTCCAGCCCAGCAGCCACGCGTCGTAGCCGCCGTTGTCGACGGTGTCGAGGTAGCCACCGTTCCAGGGCTTGGTGTTGACCTGGACCTTGATGCCGACCGCCTCGAGGTCCTTGCGCAGGGCCTCGTAGATCTTCTGCGGGGTCGGCATGTACGGGCGGGACACCTCGGACGGGTAGGCGAACAGCAGGGTCATGCCCTCGGCGCCGGCCTCCTTGAGCAGGCTCTTGGCCTTCTCGGGGTCGTACGAGTACGGCTTGAGGTCCTTGTTGTAGCCGGCCACGGTGTCGGGCATGAACTGCGTCGCCACCTGTGCGCCCTCGGGCAGCTGGGTCTTGACCAGCTGGTCACGGTTCAGGGCGTAGTAGAGAGCCTGGCGGACCTTGAGGTCCTTCAGCTTCGGGTTCTTGGCCGGGTTGAGACCCATGTAGAGGATGTTGAACGCGGGACGGACCAGGACCTGGTTGCCCGAGCTCTTCAGGCCGCCCCAGTCAGCCGGGTTCGGCAGGTCGTAGCCGTCGATGCTGCCGGCCTCGAGCTCCTGGCGACGGGTGGACTCGTCGGGGATGATCTTGAAGACGAGCTTCTTGGTCTTCGGCTTGTCGCCCCAGTAGCTGTCGTTCGACACGAGCGTGACCGTCTTGTTGGCCTCGTCGTACTTGTCCAGCTTGTACGGGCCGGTGCCGACCGGGTTCTTGGAGTAGGCCGGGTAGCCGAAGCCCTCGCCCTGCTTGGTGACGTTGTTGGCGTCACCGGCCTTGAGGGCCTTGGGCGACTGCATGGAGAACGAGTCCAGCGACAGGGCGGTGGGGAACTTCGACGTCGCGCGGCTGATCTTGACGACCGCGTGCGTCGGGTCCGTGGCCGAGCAGCCCTGGTAGAGCGCGTCGGCGCCGTCCTTCTTGAAGCCGCCCATGACGTCGGCCCAGTAGCCAGCGGGGCCACCGGCGGCGACCTCGTTCTGGTCGGACATGCGCTCGAAGTTGTAGCAGACGGCCTCGGCGTTGAACGCCTCGCCGTCCCAGAACTTCACGCCCTCGCGCAGGGTGAACGTCCACTCCTTGCCGTCGGCAGAGGCCTCCCACTTGGTGGCCAGCTCGGGCTGGATGTCGGCGGTGCCGGGCTTGATGCCGACCAGGCCCTCCATCATCTGACGGGTGATGCGGAACGTCTCACCGTCGGTGGCATAGAAGGGGTCGAAGACGTCGGGGGCGCCGGCAGCGCCGAAGGTGATGGTGTCCTTGGTGTCACCACTGCTTGCCGTCGAGCCGCTGCCGCTGTCCCGGTTGGACTGCGCGCAGGCGGTCAGGGTCAGGGCGAGCGCCGTCGCCAAGGCGACGGGAGCCGCCTTCCGCGTGAGCTTCATGTATTACCTCGCTTGATGTGCGATCTGTGGTCGGCCCGGTCGGGCGCCAGAATGGTGCGGGTGTTGCGGGTGTTGCGTCCGGAGAGGGAGGGCGTGCGCAAACCTTCTACGGTTGGTCACGGACCCTAGCGAGAAGTGCGGTGCGCAGACCGCAGCGCCGCGGAAATTAACAAAAGTGAGACACATGGCCGAAAGCCCCGATGTCGAGCTCCGGGAAGTGGTCGGGGCTGCTGTCGTCGACGACCTGGACCACCCGACCCTGCTGCTGGCCGCCCGGCGGACCGAGCCGCCGGCGCTGGCCGGGGGCTGGGAGCTGCCCGGCGGCAAGGTCGACGAGGGTGAGGGCCTGCACGAGGCGCTGCACCGCGAGCTGGTCGAGGAGCTCGGCGTCGAGGTGCGCCTGGGTGAGCTGTTGCCGGGCCCGCTGCCGGGCGGCCGGTGGCCGCTGGGCGACCGGTTCGCGATGACGGTGTGGTTCGCCGTGGTCACCTCGGGTGAGCCGGCGCCGATCGAGGACCACGACCAGCTGCGCTGGCTCGCTGCCCACGAGCTGTATGACGTGCCGTGGCTCCCGGCGGACCTCCCGATCGTGGACGCGATCGCCACCCACGTCCGCGAGTGAGCGCACCTGGCGCCAAACTGCCGTGGATGAAGCAGATCGGGCTCACTCGCACGGCACCGAGCCTGCCGGGGCAGGTGGCCGTGGTCAGGGGGAGCACAAAACCCTGAGACAATGGTGCTCATGCCCATGAAGACCCGCGGTGACATCCGCAATGTCGCCATCGTTGCCCACGTCGACCACGGAAAGACCACGCTGGTCGACAAGATGCTCTGGCAGGCCGGCGCGTTCGGCGAGCACCAGCACGTCGACGAGCGAGCCATGGACTCCGGCGACCTGGAGCGCGAGAAGGGCATCACGATCCTCGCCAAGAACACCGCGATCCACTACGCCGGCAAGGCCGCGGCGGACGCGGGACTGGCTGACGGCGCGACGATCAACATCATCGACACCCCGGGTCACGCCGACTTCGGCGGCGAGGTCGAGCGCGGCCTGTCCATGGTCGACGGCGTGGTGCTCCTGGTCGACGCGTCCGAGGGCCCGCTGCCCCAGACCCGCTTCGTGCTGCGCAAGGCGCTCGCCGCCAAGATGCCCGTCGTCCTGTGCATCAACAAGGTCGACCGCCCCGACTCGCGCATCGCCGAGGTCGTCGACGAGGTCTACGAGCTGTTCCTCGACCTCGACGCCGACGAGCACCAGATCGAGTTCCCCATCGTCTACGCCTCCGCCAAGAACGGTCGAGCGTCGATGACCCGCCCCGAGAACGGCGGCCTGCCGGACGGCGACAACCTCGAGGCCCTCTTCGAGACGATCCTGTCGACCATCCCGGCGCCGACCTACGACGACGAGGCCCCGCTGCAGGCCCACGTCACCAACCTCGACGCGTCGAACTTCCTCGGTCGCCTCGCCCTGCTGCGCGTGCACAACGGCACCATCAAGAAGGGCCAGTTCGTCGCCTGGTGCAAGGTCGACGGCTCCGTCGAGCGCGTCAAGATCACCGAGCTGCTGATGACCGAGGCGCTCGAGCGCAAGCCGGCCGAGTCAGCCGGCCCCGGTGACATCATCGCCATCGCCGGCATCCCGGAGATCATGATCGGCGAGACGCTTGCCGACGCCGAGAACCCCATCCCCCTGCCGGTCATCACGGTCGACGAGCCGGCCATCTCGATGACGATCGGCACCAACACGAGCCCGATGGTCGGCCGTGTCCGCGGCTCCAAGGTCACCGCCCGCATGGTCAAGGACCGCCTCGACAAGGAGCTCGTCGGCAACGTCTCGCTCCGTGTCCTGACCACCGAGCGCCCCGACGCCTGGGAGGTCCAGGGTCGTGGCGAGCTCGCGCTGGCCATCCTCGTCGAGCAGATGCGCCGCGAGGGCTACGAGCTCACCGTCGGCAAGCCGCAGGTGGTCACCCGCGAGGTCGACGGCAAGACGCACGAGCCGGTCGAGCGCCTGACCATCGACACCCCCGAGGAGTTCCTCGGCCCGATCACGCAGATCCTCGCCGCCCGCAAGGGGCGCATGGAGCAGATGACCAACCACGGCACCGGCTGGATCCGCATGGAGTTCCTCGTGCCGTCGCGCGGCCTCATCGGGTTCCGCACCGAGTTCCTCACCGAGACCCGTGGCACCGGCATCGCCCACCACGTGTTCGAGGACTACGAGCCCTGGTTCGGCACCATCACGACCCGCACGAGCGGCTCGCTCGTGTCGGACCGCACCGGTGTGGTCACGGCTTACGCGATGGTCAACCTCCAGGAGCGCGGCACGCTGTTCGTCGAGCCGACGACCGAGGTCTACGAGGGCATGATCATCGGCGAGAACTCCCGCGCCGACGACATGGACGTCAACATCACCAAGGAGAAGAAGCTCACCAACGTGCGCGCCTCCTCCTCGGACAACTTCGAGAAGATCGTGCCGCCGCGCAAGCTCAGCCTCGAGCAGTCGCTCGAGTTCTGCCGCGAGGACGAGTGCGTCGAGGTCACGCCCGAGGCCGTGCGCATCCGCAAGGTCGAGCTCGACCAGACCGTGCGCGCCCGCAGCGCGGCCCGGRCGCGCAACGCCTGAGAGGCTGTCTCCCATGGGAGCCCTGTCGCGTCGCGCTGCCCGCGCGACCGTGCCGATCGGCGCGGTCGCGGGGCTGCTCCTCGCGGCCGGGTGCGATGCCAAGCTGCCCACACCCGGCGACGACGCTGCCGACACCGGGCAGCTGACCGTGCTGAGCCTCGGCCCCGTGGCCACCTGGGACCCGCAGCGGATGAACGCCGCCACGGACGCGGCGTTCGCGGGACGCGTGTTCCTGCGTACGCTCACGGCGTTCCCCTCAGGCAGCGACTCTGGGTCCGCCGCCCCGGTGGGAGACCTCGCGACCGACGCGGGGACGCCCGACGAGTCGCTGCGCACGTGGTCGTTCACGCTCCGCGACGGCGTCACCTGGCAGGACGGCTCACCGGTCACGTGCGACGACCTCCGCCACGGCATCTCGCGGTCGTTCGCCGAGCCGTTCGCCTCGGAGGGCCTCAACTACCCGCTTGCGTACCTCGACATCCCGAGGACCACCAAGGGGGTGTCGACCTACCACGGGCCCGACGACAAGGACCAGAAGGCGTTCGACAAGGCGGTCGCCTGCGACGGCACGAAGGTCACCTTCCGGCTGTCGGTCCCGTCGGCTGACTTCAACCAGATCGTCTCCCTGCCGGTCTTCGCGCCGGTCAAGGCCTCGACCGACGAGGGCGCCGACGGCAAGTACGCCGTCATGTCCAGCGGCCCCTACCAGCTCAAGGGCGCGTGGGACCCGAGCGCAGGCGGCACCTTCGTCCGAAACCCCAAGTGGGACAAGGGGTCCGACCCCATCCGCAAGGCGGAACCGTCCACGGTCAAGTACGTCGAGGGGGTCGAGTCGCAGAACGCCGTCCAGCAGGTCCTCGAGGACTCCAAGCAGCACCGGCACTCGGTGACGCTGGACTCGGCACCCCCGGTCATGCAGCAGCACATCCTCTCCGTCCCTGAGCTCAAGAAGCGGTCAGTCAACCCGCGCTCGGCGCGTGTCGACTACCTGGCGCCCAACCTGCTGAGCCCGGTGATGGCCAAGCCGGGCGTCCGCACGGCGCTCGCCCAGGCCACGAACCGGGTCGGGTACGTCACGGCACTCGGGGGCCCGAGCGCGGCCGACGCGGCATACTCCCTGGTGAGCCCGGGCGTCCCCGGGAGCTCGACCGACGACCGGCTGAAGTCCGGTGACTCGGGCAATGCAGCGGCCGCCCGCGCCACCCTGCAGGCGGCCAAGGTCGCCCTGCCGGTCAAGATCACCGTCGCGTACCGCACGACAACCACGTCCGACAAGGCCATGGCCGCGCTGCAGAACGGCTGGGAGGACGCCGGCTTCGCGGTGACGCTCAAGCCGCTCGACGAGGACTACTTCACGTCGATCGCCAAGCCCGACAAGTCGGTCGACGTCTACTGGGCGAACTGGACCCCGGCCTATCCTTCGCCCGACTCGGTCCTGCCCCCGCTGTTCGACAGCCGCACCAACCTCCTGCCTGACAGCACCGGTCGCGACTACGGCTCCTTCCGCGACGACGAGGTCGACGCCGAGCTGACGCGCCTGGCGGGTCTGGCCGACCCGGCCGAGCGGGCCAAGGGCTGGCAGGCGCTCGACGAGCAGCTCATCGACAAGGGCGCCTACATCGCCCTCGCCCAGCACCGTTCGATGTACGTCGCCGGCTCCGGGGTCACGGGGCTCGCCGCGCTCGAGGCATGGGGCGGCTACGTCGACCTGGCCGGGATCGGCCTCTCGTGACCGCGCGCCGGGCGCCGCTGCTGACGGTCCACGCCCACCCTGACGACGAGACGCTCACGACCGGGCTGGCCATGGCGCATCACGTCCGTGCCGGGCACCCCGTCCACGTCCTCACCTGCACCCTCGGTGAGGAGGGCGAGGTGATCCCACCGGCGCTCGCGCACCTCGACGCCGCACACGACGACACGCTCGGCGCCTTCCGTCGGGAGGAGCTGAGAGCGGCCATGGACGTGCTGGGCGTGACCCACGAGGTGCTCGGTGCCGACGAGCAGTCCGGGGTCGCCTCGCGCTACCGCGACTCGGGCATGGCCGGCACCCCCAGCGCCGCCAACCCGGCGGCCTTCGTCAACGCCGACCTCGCGCAGGCCGCGGCGCTCGTCGCCGCCGTCATCCGCCGGGTCCGACCGGGCGCCGTCGTCACCTACGACGAGCAGGGGGGCTACGGCCACCCCGACCACATCCAGACCCACCGGGTCACCTGCGCGGCCGTCGCCTCGCTGCCCGCCGCCGAGCGCCCCCCGCTGTATGCCGTTCTGACGCCTGCCTCGTGGGCGCGTGAGGACCGTGCGTGGCTGGCCGAGCAGGAGCTCGACCCCGGCTGGAGCCTGCCGGACCCCGACGGCGACTACCCGCCCTCGGTCGTCGACGACCGCCTGGTGACCCATGAGGTCGTCGACCCCGACCTGGTGCCCGTGCAGGCCCAGGCGCTGCGCCGGCACGCCACCCAGGTCACCGTGTCCCCGGACGGCCTCAGCTACGCGCTCTCCAACGACATCGCGGCACGGCTGCCCGGCCGCGAGGGCTTCGCCCTGCTCGACCCGACCACCGGTGGGCTCGCCGCGGTGGACGGCTGGAGCAGGCGGACCACGGTCCTCGTGGATGGGGCCGCGGAGTGAGTGGCGACGTCACGCCTGACGGGTTCCGCACGGCCATGGGCAGGTTCGCGACCGGGGTCAGCGTCCTCACGACGTTCTCCGGCGGCCACGACCACGCGATGACGGCCAATGCCCTTGCCTCGGTCTCGATGGACCCGATGCTGGTGCTGGTCTGTGTCGAGATCGACGCACGGTTCCACGACGCGATCACCGAGTCCGGGGTGTGGGGGATCAGCGTCCTGTCCTCCAGCCAGCGGTCCACCGCGGAGTGGCTGTCGACCCAGGGACGCCCGCTGCACGGCCAGCTCGACCGGATCGGCCACAGGCGGGGGCCGGTGACAGGGGTCGCCCTGCTCGACGACACGTTGGCCACGATCGAGTGCCGTACGACCGGGATCCACGCCGCCGGTGACCACAGCATCGTGGTCGGCGAAGTAGTGTCACTGCAGACCAACGACCATCCCGGCGACGCGCTGCTGTACTACCGCAGCCGTTACGCCACCCTGGACTGACGGGAGCACGCCGTGAGTGAACGACGTTCCGCCGCCCTGCGACTCGGGATCTCCCTCGTGGTCCTCGCCGCGGGCTACCTCGGGATGGCGTGGTTCCTCGGCCGTCACGTGCCCGCGAGCACCACCGTCTCGGGTGTCCCCATCGGGGGCATGTCACCCGCGTCGGCCCAGAAGACCCTAGAGCGGGCACTGGCCGACAAGGCCAAGCAGAAGGTCGTTCTCAAGAGTGGTGACAAGACCGTCGAGATCGACCCTGCCGCCGCCGGTCTCGCGCTCGACCTGCCGGGCACCGTCGAGGGGCTGAGCGGGTTCTCCGTCAACCCCGTCGACCTCTGGCACGGCCTCACCGGTGGCGACGACCAACCCCTCGAGACCACGGTCGACCGCGGCAAGCTCGAGGCCGAGCTGGGTCGGGTCGAGGGCACGCTCGACACCGAGGTGGTCCAGGGCGGCATCACCTTCCCGGGTGGCAAGGTGCAGGTCACCGAGCCGGTCGACGGCGCCAAGCTCCAGGTCGGGCGCACCGCCGACGTGGTGGCTCGGCGCTGGCCCTCGGCCACCCCGGTGCAGCCGTCGTTCGAGGCGACACCCAGCGCGGTGTCCTCGCAGGAGGTCGGCCGGGCCAACACCGAGTTCGCCACTCCGGCGATGTCGGGGCCGGTCACCGTGGTCGTCGGCTCCAAGTCGTTCCCCGTCGCGCCTGCGGCGTTCGCGCCCGCAATCACCATGAAGGCAGACGCCGGCAAGCTGTCGCCGGTCATCGACGACGCCAAGCTCGTCGCCGCGGTGCGCAGGGCCGCGTCGGGTGCCGGGCTCGAGGCCAAGGCCCGCGACGCCAAGATCACCTTCAGCGGTGGCAAGGCCGTGGTCGTCCCGTCGGCTGCCGGCGTGACGCTCGACGAGAAGTCCGTCGTGGCCACCTTCGTCCCGGCGCTCACCGCGACCCCGCGCACGGCCACCGTCACGACGACGGTCGTCCAACCCAAGCTCACGACCGCCGCGGCCGAGAAGATCAAGCCCCGCGAGGTCATCTCGACGTTCACGACCTACTTCCCGTACAACCCGCCGCGGACGGAGAACATCGCCCGGGCGGCGCGCACCATCAACGGCAGCTACGTCGCCCCGGGTGACTCGTTCAGCCTCAACGCCGCGCTGGGCCAGCGCACCGGCGCCAAGGGCTACAACGAGGCCCCGGTCATCGTCGACGGCCGGCTGACCAAGGACTACGGCGGTGGCATCTCACAGCTGTCGACCACGTTGTTCAACGCGATCTTCTTCTCGGGCGCCCGGATCGAGGAGCACCACCCGCACAGCTTCTACATCTCTCGCTATCCCGAGGGGCGCGAGGCCACCATCTCCTGGCCGGACGTCGACAACCGGTTCACGAACGACACCGGCTACGGCATCCTCATCCAGGCCTTCGTCTCGGGGAACGGCGTGACGGTGACCTTCCACGGCACCAAAGTCTGGGACATCGAGGCCAGCAAGGGTCCCCGCCGCAACGTCGTGCAGCCCAAGACCATCGTCGACGGCAAGCCCGGCTGCGTGACGCAGTCGCCCAGCACCGGCTTCGACGTGACGGTGACCCGCATCTTCAAGAAGGGTGGCTCGGTGGCCAAGACGTCGAGCTTCAACACCCACTACATCCCCGAGGACAAGGTCACCTGCACCCACCCCAAGGCCAGCTGACGGCGGTCACCGCACCAGGTGGGCGTAGGGGTCGGGTCGCTCGGTCTCGCTGCGCAGCACGCAGAACTCGTTGCCCTCGGGGTCGGCGAGCGTCGCCCAGCCCGTGCCGGGGCCGCGGTGGTCGCGCAGGTCGTGGACGAGGGTCGCCCCCGCGGCCAGCAGCCGGTCGACCTCCTCGTTCATCGACCCGTCCGTCGGCCAGAGGTCGAAGTGCACGCGGTTCTTGACCGTCTTGCCCTCGGGCACCTCGATGAACAGCACCCGCTGTCGTCCGTCCGGGGAGAAGATCATGCACTCCTCGTGGCCCGGCAGGTTCGGGTCACGCGGGTCCTCGGAGAACGCGAGGACGCCACACCACCAGACCGACTGCTCGTAGGCGTTGCGGGAGTCGACGGTGGTGTGGGAGATCCGGGAGGTCATGGCGCCCAGCCTGTCGGGCGGTGGCGTCGGGGCGCTACCGGGTTTCGGCGGGCGCCGTGAGGTAGGCGTACGACGAGTGGGTGGCGAAGCCCAGCCGCCGGTAGAGCCTGATCGCGCCGTCGTTGTCGTGCTCCACCTGGAGGTGCACGAGGGCGAGTCCCTCGGCGTGCGCCGCCCCGGCCAGCTGTGCGGTGAGGTGGGCGGCCAGACCTCGACCCCGGTATGCCGGGTCGGTCCAGACCGACCCCAGACCCGCCCACCCGTGGGCGATCCCCAGTCGTCCCAACGCGATCGGTGTCGTGCCTGCGGCGTCGGCCGCGCGTAGGCCGAGCTGCTGGGACAGCCCTCCGCCCGGGGTGATCCGCCCGAAGATCGTGCGCGGGCTGTCCGAGAGCACGCCGCGCACCACGTCCGGCGGTGCGCCCCGACCTCGTCGGTAGCCCGACAACCACTGCGCCGTCAGGGTGTCGTCGAGGACGCACGCGGGTCCGCCGGGGTCGGTCGCCGCGATGGCCTCGGTGCGGGCGGTCAGGGCCAGCGTGCGGCTCCCCTCGGTGTAGCCGCGGTCCAGCAGCTCGACGCCGAGCGCGTCGTCGGCCGGGTCGAAACCCTCGGGCCCCGCGAGGGCGAACTTCGCTGGGAGGCCGCGCGCGGCATACCAGTGCTCCACCTCGTCGACCGCCCGCGCGAGCGGCAGGCCGGGGTCGCCCACCGGCACGACGGAGTTGCCGCGCTGGGTGAAGCCCTGCGAGGCGCGCAGCAGCCACCCACCCAGGGTGTCGCGCTCGAGGGCACCCCACGACGGCGCCATTACGCGCTGCAGGTCCTCGATGCTGATGGCGAGGTGCGCGGCGCCGCGGCGGTGCGGCTTGGGCGGCACCCCCTTGGCGGCCACGACGCGGTTCCGCTCGATCGTGACCGAGCCCCGGCTCGTCTCCACGACGACCCGGTCGGGGTCCACCCCGACGAGGGTGCCGACGGCGTCCGTGAGGGTGGCGCCGGTGGCCGCGTCGGCGCTCTCCAGCCGCCACCTGACCACCACCCGAGACCCGAGGGGGAGGTTGCTGACGTCGGCCGACATGAGCCGCATAGTATGTCCGACATGACGTACGTGATCGCCCAGCCTTGCGTGGACCTCAAGGACAAGGCCTGCATCGAGGAATGTCCGGTCGACTGCATCTACGAAGGTGAGCGCTCCCTCTACATCCACCCCGACGAGTGCGTCGACTGCGGTGCGTGCGAGCCGGTCTGCCCGGTCGAGGCGATCTACTACGAGGACGACGTCCCCGAGCAGTGGGCCGACTACTACAAGGCCAACGTCGAGTTCTTCGACGACCTCGGCAGCCCCGGTGGCGCCGCCAAGCTGGGCGTCATCCCCAAGGACCACCCGATCATCGCCGACCTGCCCCCGCAGGAGCACGACGAGTGACGAGCCTGCGGGCTCTGCCTGACTTTCCCTGGGACTCGCTCGCTCCGTACAAGGAGCGGGCGAGTGCTGTTCCCGGTGGCATCGTCGACCTCTCCGTGGGCACGCCGGTCGACCCGACGCCGGACGTCGTCCAGCAGGCGCTGCGGGCTGCGTCCGATGCCCCCGGCTACCCCCAGACCTACGGCACGCCGGCACTGCGCGAGGCGGTGGCGACTTGGTTCGCCCGTCGTCGCGGGGTGCCGGACGTCGACCCCGACGGGGTGCTGCCGACCGTGGGCAGCAAGGAGCTGGTCGCGTGGCTGCCGACCCTGCTGGGGCTCGGGCCGGGCGACGTCGTGGGCTTCCCCGGCGTGGCCTACCCGACGTATGACGTGGGCGCCCGCCTCGCCGGCGCGACCCCGCAGGTCGTCGACGGGCTCGCCGCACTGGGGCCACTGACCCCGTCGACGACGCCGAAGCTGTTGTGGCTCAACAGTCCCAGCAACCCGACCGGTCGCGTGCTGGGTGTCGAGCACCTGCGCAAGGTCGTCGCCTGGGCCCGGCAGCACGGCGTCGTGGTGGCGAGCGACGAGTGCTACGCGGAGCTCGACTGGCGCTCCGCGGGCGCCGGTGCCGGCGACGACGGGGCCGGGCCCGAGGGCCCCGGTGCCGGGGACGGCAGGTCCGGCGACGGCGGGGGCGACCCCGCGCTCCCGACGACGCCGAGCATCCTCGACCCGCGCGTCACCGAGGGCAGCCACGAGGGCCTGCTCGCCGTCTACTCACTCAGCAAGCAGTCCAACCTGGCCGGCTACCGCGCGGCCTTCGTGGCCGGTGACGTCGCGCTCGTCGAGCAGCTCCTCGAGGTGCGCAAGCACGCCGGGATGATCGTCCCCTGGCCTGTGCAGCAGGCGCTGGTGGTAGCCCTGGCCGACGACGCCCACGTGGTGGAGCAGAAGGCACGCTACGCGGCGCGCCGCACCATGCTCCGCGCAGCCGTGGAGGGCTTCGGCCTGCGCGTCGACCACTCCGACGCGGGGCTCTACCTCTGGGCCACGAGGGGAGAGGACTGCTGGGTGACCGTCGAGGCGCTGGCCGCACGCGGCATACTCGTCGCCCCCGGATCCTTCTACGGCGCAGCGGGACGCGAGCACGTGCGCATCGCCCTCACGGCCACCGACGAGCGCATCGCCACGGCCGCCGAGCGTCTCGCGCAGTAGCCATCCCGATTGCCGCCCCACGCACGAGTTGGGGTAGCGTCGCAGTGCGCGGGGAGCGCCCCACCATGACCCGGTCGATGACGGGGTCATGACCCCGGTGAGGGTGCCCGCAAGACGTGGAGGATGGATTTCGCATGAGTGACGCAACCGCTGGCGCAACGGCCGGTGCCACCCTGAAGGCCGGTGACAAGACCCTCGACTTCCCGCTGATCAAGGCGACCGAGGGCAACCACGGCTACGACATCAGCAAGCTGATGAAGGAAACCGGCAACACGACGCTCGACATCGGCTTCGTCAACACCGCGTCCTGCAACAGCGCCGTCACCTACATCGACGGCGACGAGGGCATCCTGCGGTACCGCGGGTACCCCATCGAGCAGCTGGCTGAGAAGTCGAGCTTCCTTGAGGTGTCGTACCTGCTCATCTACGGCGAGCTGCCCACCGCGACGCAGCTCGAGGAGTTCGACCAGAAGATCCGCCGCCACACGCTGCTGCACGAGGACCTCAAGGCGTTCTTCGGTGGCTTCCCGCGTGACGCGCACCCGATGCCGGTGCTGTCGTCCGCGGTCTCGGCGCTGGGCACCTTCTACCAGGACAGCCTCGACCCGTTCGACAGGGAGCAGGTCGAGATCTCGACCGTGCGCCTGATGGCCAAGCTGCCGACGATCGCGGCCTACGCCTACAAGAAGTCCGTCGGCCAGCCGTTCCTCTACCCCGACAACTCGCTGTCGCTGCCGGAGAACTTCCTGCGGATGACCTTCGGCTTCCCGGCCGAGCCCTACGACCTCGACCCCGACGTCGTCAAGGCGCTCGACCTGCTGCTCATCCTGCACGCCGACCACGAGCAGAACTGCTCGACGTCGACGGTGCGGCTGGTCGGCTCGGCCCAGGCCAACCTGTTCAACTCGGTGTCGGCCGGCATCCACGCGCTGTCCGGCCCGCTGCACGGCGGGGCCAACTCGGCGGTGCTCGAGATGCTCGACGGCATCTACCAGAACGGTGGTGACGTCGACACCTTCGTCAAGAAGGTCAAGAACAAGGAGGACGGCGTCAAGCTGATGGGCTTCGGCCACCGGGTCTACAAGAACTACGACCCGCGTGCCGCGATCATCAAGAAGACCGCCGACACCATCCTGCGCAAGGACGGCGTCTCCGACCCGATGCTCGACATCGCCCTGCAGCTCGAGCAGCGTGCCCTCGAGGACGACTACTTCGTGGAGCGCAAGCTCTACCCGAACGTCGACTTCTACACCGGCCTGATCTACAAGGCGATGGGTTTCCCGACCAAGATGTTCACGGTGCTCTTCGCGCTGGGTCGGCTGCCCGGCTGGATCGCCCAGTGGCGCGAGATGATCGAGGACCCGCAGACCAAGATCGGCCGCCCGCGCCAGATCTACACCGGCTACACGGAGCGGGACTACATCTCCCTCGACGCCCGCTGACGCTCAGCCCCCCAGACCGCCGAGTGAGCGCGATGTGCTTCTCCTGACACCAGGAAAAGCACAGCGCGCTCACTCGTCTACGCGACCAGAGTGGACAGCAGGGTGACCAGCTCGCGTCGCAGCCTCGCGTCCCAAAGGTCGCTGCTGGTGATGCGAATGACCCGCCAGCCCAAGCCCTCGAGGAGCCGTGTGCGCGCGATGTCGTGCTGCCACTGGCGGCGGTCGGTGCGGTGATGGTCGCCCTCGTACTCCACTACGACCTTCGCTGCGCGCCACAGGAAGTCGACACGGGCGATGAAGTGACCGTCCTCGGCGTGGACGCTCGCGTTGAGCTCGGGCTCCGGCAGTCCGCTGCGGTGGAAGACCAGCCTGGCCGTCGTCTCCATCGCCGAACCGCTGCCGACCCTCAGCAGGGGCAGGGCTCGCTGGAGCTTCGTGTTCCCGCGCCGTCCGGACCCGTCGCGGACCAGACGCTCGAGATCGCCGAGCAGTCCCGGAGTGCGGGACAGGAAGGCGTCACCGGCGATCACGAGGTCATCGACGGCCATGAGAGCGAGGCTGGCCAGGTCGGCCCACGTCCACGCGGGTCCCGTCACGGGGACACGTCGGAGCCGCTCCGTGTCCCGGCGTTCGAGCCCGCGATGACCTATGACCTCGGGACGACGCACCTGTGACGAGCCCGTCGGGCGCATCACGTGAAAGGGCTCGTCCGGCTGCCATGTCGTCGGCAGCGGGAGGTTCCAGAGCCGCGCGGCCGTGAGATGGGAGAACGCGAACGGCGCCGGGAGCACGAGGGCGGCATCGGCCGCGGCGTCGGCTACGTGGGCGGCTGCCTGGTGCACGCGCAGGCCCGTGAGCGGGCTGGCGAGGTCGGACGCCCTCAGCCGATGCGGGGGAACCCGGCTGTGCCGGGCGTCACGCACCGAGAAGCTGGTGTTCCGCAGTCGATCCGGGAGCGGGCGTCGAGGCTGCGGCACGCAACTGAGGATGCCGCGGCTGGTTCACGATGCCGGATAGTTTTCCACAGCCTCCAGCGAGTGAGCGCCATGTGCGCATCCCGAGCCGGGAAGACGCACATCGCGCTCACTCGCGAGACGCGGAGGGGGGAGGCGGGAGGAAGATCGGCAGGGCGGAGGGGCGGTCAGGGGAAGGTGATCGTGACCGTCGTGGCTGGGGTCGCCTTGACGGACTGCCACTCCCAGCCCGACGAGTCGCGCGTGCGGGCCCACTGCTTCGACCCGACGCGCACGGTAGTGGCGCCGAACTGGTCGGCCTTCGCCACCGCCCACGAGCCGACGCCCCAGGCCCGTCGCTCGTTGGGCGCGTTCACCGTGAGGGTGCGGCCGGACAGGGTGGCCGTGGCGCCGTACTCGGTCTTGAGCGCGGTCTTGAGGGCCGCCGGGTCACCGCTCTGTGCGTCGTTCAGCCGGCACCCGAGTCCCCCCGGCGAGTGGCCCGAGATGGTGGAGGCGAGCAGCCGCCCCTCCTGCTCGTGGTCGGCGTACGCGTCCGGGTAGGCGCTCTTCTGCACCTCCTGGGCGATCTTCGTGATCTCCATGGACTCGTAGCCCTCGACCTTGACCAGCGCGTCATAGAAGGCGTTGGTCGCGTAGACCGGGTCCAGGATCTGCTTGACCGTGCCCCAGCCCTGGCTCGGCCGCTGCTGGAACAGCCCGACCGAGTCTCGGTCGCCGTAGGTCAGGTTGCGCAGCTTGGACTCCTGGATGGCCGTGGCGATCGCGATCGTGGCGGCTCGGGCGGGCAGCCCCCGCTTCTCGGCGATGGCCACCATGGTGGCCGCGTATGCCGTCTGGCTGGGGTCGAAGTCCACGCTCGATCCCAGCGCCGTCGCCTGGCAGCGCGGGCCGCCGAGGTTGTGCAGGAACCCGCGAGTGCCGATGACGCCGGCCACGACCAGGCCGATCGCGAACAACAGCAGCACCACACGAGTCACGAACCTGCGTCTCCGGGAGGGCGGTCGCTCCTCGGCGAGGACGACGCCCCCGCGCCTAGTCGTTGGCATGCAGAGCCGAGTTGAGCACGATGCCGTGTCCGTCACGGGCGCGCGCCTCGACCGTGCCGGTGACCGAGTTGCGCAGGAACAGCAGCGAGTCCTGGCCGGACAGCTCGCGAGCCTTGACCACCTGGCCGTCGGGCAGGGTCACCTTGGTGCCGGCAGTGAGGTACAGGCCCGCCTCGAGGACGCAGTCGTCACCGAGGGCGATGCCGAGCCCGGACTCGGCGCCGAGCAGGCACCGCTCACCGATGCTGACCCGCTCGGTGCCGCCGCCCGAAAGGGTGCCCATCGTCGAGGCGCCACCACCGATGTCCGACCCGTCACCGACGACGACGCCCTGGCTGATGCGTCCCTCGACCATCGAGTGGCCCAGGGTGCCGGCGTTGAAGTTCACGAAACCCTCGTGCATCACCGTGGTGCCCGAGGCCAGGTGGGCACCGAGACGCACGCGGTCGGCGTCACCGATGCGCACTCCGGCGGGCACGACGTAGTCGGTCATCCGGGGGAACTTGTCGACGCCGAGGACCTGGACGGGTCCGCGGGCCTGCATCGCGGCGCGGGTCAGCTCGAAGCCGTCGACCGCGCAGGGCCCTTGGGTCGTCCAGACGACGTTGACCAGCACGCCGAAGAGCCCTTCGAGGTTGATCGTGTTGGGCGCGACGAGGGTGTGCGAGAGCAGGTGCAGGCGCAGGTAGGCATCGGCCGGGTCGGCCGGTGCGGCGTCGAGGTCGACCTCGGTGGTGACGACCTCGCGACGGACCGAGCGCACGTCGTCCTTGCCCGTGAGGGCCTCCAGCGCAGTCGGGACGACCGAGTCCGACGGGCGCGCCCCCAGGGTGGGCTGCGGGTACCAGGTGTCGAGGACCGCGCCACTGTCGTGGATGGTCGCGAGTCCGTGGCCCCAGGCGGTGCGTGCGCTGCTCATGGGGCCAGCCTACGAGACCGGGTCGAGTGCCCGGGACGAGCCCGGAGGCCGGTCTCGGGCACAGGACAGGGTGGATACAGTGATCGACATGGCGAACCCCACGACCCCGGCCCTCGACCTGTCCGCCGACATCGTCACGCTGACTGCCGCCCTGTGCGACATCGAGTCCGTCAGCCTGGACGAGGCGGACGTGTGCGACGCGATCGAGGCTGCCCTCGCCCCCCTGAGTCACCTCGAGCTGACCCGGATCGGCAACACGCTCGTGGCGCGCACCGACCTCGGTCGCGCCGAGCGCGTGGTCCTTGCCGGGCACATCGACACCGTGCCGCTGACCAAGAACCCCAGGAACCTGCCGACCCGGCGCGAGGGTGACGACCTCGTCGGGCGTGGCACGGTCGACATGAAGGGCGGCGTGGCGGTGCAGCTCAAGGCCGCCCTGGTCGCGGAGCCCAGTCGCGACCTCACGTTCGTCTTCTACGAGGGCGAGGAGATCGACAGCCAGCACAACGGTCTGCTGCACATCCAGCAGCAGCGCCCCGACCTCATCGAGGACGCCGACTTCGCGGTGCTGCTCGAGCCCACGGCCGCCCAGGTCGAGGGCGGCTGCAAGGGCACCCTGCGGGTCGACGTGACGGTCCGCGGCATCGCGGCGCACTCCGCCCGGCCGTGGAACGGCAAGAACGCGATCCACGAGGCCAACGCGGTCCTCGGCCGGCTCACGGCATACGAGACCTCCACGGTGACCGTCGACGGACTGGACTACCACGAGGCCATGAACGCCACGGGCATCCGTGGCGGCATCGCCGGCAACGTCATCCCCGACGAGTGCGTCGTGACCGTCAACTACCGCTACGCCCCGGACAAGAGCGCCGACGAGGCCCTCATCCACGTCAAGGACCTGTTCGAGGGGTTCGACATCGTCTGCCTCGACAACGCCCCCGGAGCCCGCCCTGGCCTCGACCTGCCTGCGGCCAAGGCGTTCGTCGACGCCCTCGCCGTCCCGGTGATCGCCAAGGAGGGGTGGACCGACGTGGCCCGCTTCTCGGACATGGGCATCGCCGCCGTCAACTTCGGCCCGGGCGACCCCAACCTCGCCCACCACGACGACGAGCGCTGCCCCGTCGCGCAGCTCGAGGCCGCCGAGGCCGCCCTGCTCCGCTGGTTGGCCTGACCGCGTCCCGCGCTCGCCGGCCTGACCTCCTCGCGTAGGTTGGGCGGGTGAACGAGACGCAGGCCGACGACACGCAGACCGCTGGTGCGACCGAGCACGAGTACGACTACCACACGGGTCCGGTGACGCTGCGGGGCTCGCGAGTGCCCGGCACCACGACGGACCAACGCCTGCTCGACAGCCACGGACCCAGTGACTGGCTGCACACGGACCCGTGGCGCGTCATGCGCATCCAGAGCGAGTTCGTCGAGGGCTTCGGCGCGCTGGCCGAGCTCGGGCCGGCCGTGAGCGTCTTCGGCTCGGCCCGGACCAAGCCCGAGAGCGCCTTCTACGAGATGGCCGCCCAAGTGGGTCGTCGCCTCGTCGAGGAGGGGTATGCCGTGATCACCGGCGGTGGCCCCGGCGCCATGGAGGGCGCGAACAAGGGAGCACGGGAGGCCGGGGGAGCCTCCGTCGGGCTCGGGATCGAGCTGCCCTTCGAGCAGGGGCTCAACGAGCACGTCAACCTCGGTGTGAACTTTCGCTACTTCTTTGCGCGCAAGACGATGTTCGTGAAGTACTCGCAGGGCTTCATCGTCCTGCCGGGTGGCTTCGGCACCCTCGACGAGCTCTTCGAGGCCGTCACGCTCGTCCAGACCCAGAAGGTCACCTCCTTCCCGATCGTCCTCATGGGCACCGAGTACTGGGGTGGGTTGTTCGACTGGCTGCGCGGGCCCGTCCTCGAGGCAGGCACGGTCAGCCCCAAGGACATCGACCTGCTCCACCTCACCGACGACGTCGACGAGGCCGTCAGGCTGATCCGGGCGGCCGACGAGAACGTCGCGCCCACGCGACCGGAGTAGCCGGGGTTCCAACGGGGGATGGACGCCGCCTCGTCCCAGCGGTGATGATGGGCCATGACCATCTCACCGCTCCCGCGACACGGGGACGTGATCGTGGGCCGGGACGTCGCAGGTCGCACGCTGCGGGTCTCCGGGCACCCGGAGAGCGGTCGGGTGGTGCTGTCGATCTGGCAGGACACGGTCTGCCGGGCCACGATCCGGCTGCTGGCCGAGGACGTGCCGCAGCTGGTCGAGATGCTCTCGCGCTCGGCGGTCGAGACGGCCGCGGACGACCGCCACGCCGACCCGCACCTCGACCAGACGGGCTGAATAGGTCGCGCTCAGGTGTTCGTGCGACGATCTGACGCGTGATCTGGGTCCTGTTCATCGTCGTCGCCGTGCTGGTCATCGGGGCTTTTGCCGCCCTGCTGGCCGGGCGGATCGGCTACGACCCCATGGCCGCTGCGACGACGAGCGCGCATGACCCACGCCTCCATGAGGAGTTCCACGCGCACGACGTGACGGCTGTGCGGTTCGACACCGCGCTGCGCGGCTACCGCATGGACCAGGTCGACGTCGTGCTCGACCAGCTCCGTGACCGGATCGCCCAGCTCGAGGCCGACCACACTGGTGCGCCGGCGGCGGACCCGGTTCTGGACGCGCCGTCCGACCGGCTCCGGGACCAGCCGTCGGACCCGTTTCGCGACTCGACGTCGGACGCGTTCCGGGGCTCGGCGACGGACCCCGAGCGCTGACCATGGCCGCGCTCCACCTCGTCCGTGAGACGACCGCGCCGCCCCGGGCGGTGTGGGACGTGCTCACCGACTTCACCGGGTACGGGCGCTGGATGCCCCTGACCCGCGTGCAGGTCGACCCCGGTGAGCCGCGAGTCGGGTGGGGCTTCGCCGGTGTCAGCGGCGTCGGGCCGCTCGCGTTCTCCGACTCCATGCTGGTCACCCGCTGGGACCCGCCGCACCCGGGCGACCCTGCCGCCTCGTTCCGCGTCGTCAAGACCGGGCGCCTGCTCGGCGGGTGGGCCGACGTCAGCCTCACTGCGACGGCGTCCGGCACCCGGGTCGACTGGCGCGAGGAGTTCTCCGTGCGCCCGATCTCGTTCCTGGACGACACCGCCCCGGTGCGGGCCGCCGGCCGGGCGCTCTACGCCCGGGCCCTCGACGCGATGATCGCCGCCGCCGAGGCGGACGCAGACCGATGAGCGGTCTCCAGGTCGGTGCCGACGGCATCGCCCGCTGCGCCTGGGCAGGGAGCACCCCCGACTACCTGCTCTACCACGACACCGAGTGGGGCGTACCCGTCCACGGCGAGACCGCGCTCTACGAACGGCTGACGCTCGAGGCCTTCCAGTCCGGCCTCTCGTGGCTGACGATCCTGCGCAAGCGGAACGCCTTCCGGGCGGCCTTCGCGGGCTTCGACGCCGAGGTGGTGGCCGCCTTCGACGACAGCGACCGGGCCCTGCTCATGGCTGACGCCGGCATCGTCCGCAACCGCCTCAAGGTCGACGCCGCGATCCGCAACGCGGCTGCGGTGGTGGCTCTGCGCGAGCACGGCGGGCTCGACGAGCTCGTGTGGTCGCACGCGCCGACCGACCACGTGCCGCCGCGGAGCACCGCCGACTTCAGGGCCACCTCGCCCGAGTCGGTGGCGCTCGCCAAGGCGCTCAAGAAGGCCGGCTTCGTCTTCGTCGGCCCCACGACGATGTATGCCGCGATGCAGGCGTGCGGGCTCGTCGACGACCACCTGGCCGGTTGCCATCGCGCCGGCGGTCAGCGGTGACCCGGCGCCTCGGCGTGCGGGTCGCGCTCGTCTACCTGGCGTTGCGGGCCGTCTCGGCCGTGATGCTGGTGCTCGCCAGCCGAGACCAGGCCGTCATGCTCGACTGGACCGGGCCGACGGTCGAGCCCCTCGACATGACGGTGCTGTGGGACGGCAGCTGGTACCGCGAGGTCGCGCAGCACGGCTACCCCGTGCCACTGCCGCTCGACGCCAGCGGGAACGTGAGACAGAACGCCTGGGCCTTCTATCCGCTGTTCCCGCTGGCGGCCCGGTTCCTGATGGACGTGAGCGGTCTCGGCTTCCCGGTCGTGGCGAGCACCCTGTCCCTGGTCTGCGGTCTCGGCGCCGCGCTGCTGATGGGCGGGCTGCTTGCCGAGCGGGTCGGCCCCCGGGTCGCCCTCGCGACGGTGGCCGTGTGGGGCGCCTTCCCCGCGGCCGTGTCGATGCAGCTCGCCTACTCCGAGGCCATGGCCATGCTGGTGCTGTGCGGCCTGCTCTGGGCGGTGGTGCGTCGGTCGTGGTGGCTCGCGGCCGCGCTGGCGCTGCTGCTCGGGATCACCAGACCCATCGCGGCCCCAGTGGTCGTCGTCATCGCCGTCGCGCTGTGGCTTCGGTGGCGCCACAGGGACGACGACCCCATCCCGCGCGCGGAGTACGCCGCCGGTGCGGTTGCCCTGGCGGCCTCGGGCGCCGCAGCCCTCCTCTGGCCGGCGATCGCGTGGGAGGCCACCGGTTCACGCACCGCGTACACCGACACGATGGCGGCGTGGCGGGTCGGGGCTGAGATCACCCCGCTCAAACCGTGGATCGGCATGTCCGAGTGGGTGTTCCGCGACTTCGACAACGCCTCGACCCTGGGACCCATCGCGCTCGCGGGGCTGGTGCTGACCATCCTCGTGCTCACCCTCGGGCCGTGGGCCCGCGCCCTCGGACCCGAGCTGCGCACCTGGTGCCTGGCCTACCCGGCATACCTCGCGGTGGTCCTCGACCCCTTCACCAGCATCTTCCGCTACGCGCTGCCCTTGTTCCCCCTGTTCGCCGTCGTCCTCGGGGGCGGCTGGGCGGCGCGCAGCCCGCGCTGGCTGCGTACCAGGGTGGCCGTGCTCGTGGGCATCGGCCTCGTCGGACAGGCCCTGTGGGTGTGGAAGCTCCTCGTGTTCGTGCCGCCCTCGGACTACCCGCCGTGAGCGCGCGCCTCGACCTGGCCGGCGTCCGGTCCTCCGCTGGGCGCAGCGCGCTCGCCGGTCGCGCCCTGCGCCACCCGGTCATCTTCCTGCTCGGTGTCTATGCGCTGACCCGGGTGTTGGCCCTGCTGGCGATGGTCGTGTCGGCCACGTGGTTCCAGTCGCCGGCCGGCGTCGGCCACCTCGACCCGGGCCTGGGCGACATCCTCGGCTCGTGGGACGGCGTCTGGTACGAGCGGATCGCCGAGCACGGCTACCCGATCCCCCTGCCGGCCGACCCCGAGACCGGGCTGCTCACCTACAGCGCCTGGGCCTTCTACCCCGCGTTCCCGATGCTCGTGCGCGCCCTGATGTGGACCGGTATGCCGTTCCTCGTCGCCGCGGTGACGCTCAACATCGTCCTCGGTGGGCTCGCCGTCCTGCTGGTGTGGCGGTGCCTGCACTTCGCGATGCACGCCTCACCACAGCCGGCCCGCGAACGACTCGCCCTCGTCGCCGCGGCCCTGTGGTGCCTGTACCCGGCCACGGGGATCATGGTGATGCCGTACACCGAGGCGCTGGCGGCCCTGCTCATCGCCGCGTCCCTGCTGCTGCTCATGCAGCGCCGCTACCTGTTGGTGGCGGTCGTCGCGATCGCGCTCGGCTTCACCCGGGCGGCGGCGCCCGCCATCGCCTGCGCCGTCCTCGTGCACCTCGTCCTGCGCTGGCGCGAGGACCGGGCCGCGGGGGCCGCTCCGTTGCGGGGTCATCGCCTGTCCGCCATCGTCATGATCGCCGCCACGGCGGTCTCGACGCTGGCCTGGCCCGTCGTCGTGGGCGTGACCAGTGGGCTGCCGATGGCGTTCTTCGACGTGCAGGCGGCCTGGGGGCAGAAGCCCGAGTCGGGGCCGTTCGTGCTGTGGCTGGCCTGGGCGTGGGATGCGCACGGGGTGGTCGGGGTCGCCATCCTCGTCTCGCTCGTCGCGACGTACGTCGCCCTGATCCTCGGCCGCCACGGTCGCTGGCTGGCGATCGAGCTGCGCGTGTGGGCGCTGGCGTACCCGCTCTACCTGCTCGCCGTGGTGCGCCCGATCACGAGCATGTGGCGGTTCCTGCTGCTCGACTTCCCCATCGCCGCCCTCGTGGCGTCGGTGGCCATGCGCACGTCGACCGGGGCGCGGGTGGTCAACCACTGGCGACGACGCGTCGGCGTCGTCGCACTCGTCCTCGTCGGGGGCATGCTGTGGTTCACCTGCACCCTGCTCACCTTCGTGCCGTGGGACGCCACGCCTCCGTGACGTCGACCGCTCACTCGCCGGTGAAGACGGGTGCTTCCTTGGCGAGGAACGCGGCGACAGCGGCGTGGTGGTCGGCGCTGGCACCCGTGAGGGCCATCAGCTCGGCCTCGTGGGCCAAGGAGGCACCCAGGTCGTGCCCGGCGCTGAACGCCACGGCGCGCCGGATGGAGCCGTAGGCCAGGGTCGGTCCCGCGGCAAAGGTCTGGGCGACCTCGTCGACGGCGCTCTGGAAGTCCTCTGCTGCAACGGTTCTCGTCACCAGGCCCAGCTCGAGGCACTCGGCTGCGGGCACGGTGCGGGGGAGCAGCAGCAGCTCCTTGGCCTTGGCCGGCCCGACGATGCGAGGCAGCCACCACGAGGATCCCGAGTCGCACGACAACGCGATGCCGGCGAAGGCCAGGTTGATCCCGGCCGTGTCGACCATGATGCGGACGTCGGCGGCCATCGCGAAGGCGGCGCCGGCCCCGGCCGCCACGCCGTTGACGGCAGCGACCACGGGCTTGTTCATGGTCGCCAACAGCTCGACGATCGGGTTGTAGTGACGGGGGACCGTCTCCCACAGCGACTGGTCGTTGCTCTGCAGCAGGCCGACGTGCTCGCGCAGGTCCTGGCCGACGCAGAAGGCCCGGCCCGACCCGGTGAGGACGACGCACCGCACCGTGGCATCCTCGGCGACCTCGGTCAGCGCTGCGAGGAGTGCCTCCTTGGTGGCCACGTCCAGGGAGTTCATCGCCTCAGGGCGGTTGAGCCGCACCGTGGCCACACCACCGTCGCGCTCGACCACCACGGGGGCGGAGGCGGGGGCGGACGCGGAGGCAGGGGCGCTGGGGGAGGTCTGCTCGGTCATGGCTCCATCATGGTCGGTCACCCGTGGGCCGTGCCGCCGACCCAGGCATCGACCCAGGCCCGTGCGCCGGGCAGCAGGTCCTGTGCCTCGCGGTCGAAGCGCTGCGCCGCGCTGTGCCCCGGCCAGTGCTCGGGCAGCGCCTCAGCGGGGAGCCCCGGGTCGGTGAACAGGAACAGGCGCCAGGCGTGGACGAGCTCGGTCCGGGCCACGAAGGCCTCCTCGGGGGAGCCCGACACGGCCGTGCGGGGCGCCGCGGCGAACATCCGGTAGGCGGCTGCCAGCCCGTCGAGGTCCCACACCCGCGCGGCGAGGGCGGCCGGGTCGTCGTCGGTGGTGCTCGTGAACCCCCGCCAGGTCACCCCTGCCGCTGCCAGGGCGGGGCCGACCTCGCGGCTGGCTCGGGGGGCGATCCAGGTGTCGCCGGCCAGCTGTCCGTAGCCGAGGAAGCCGAGCGCCTGCGCGCAGCGCGCCCGCGCGTTGCGGTCGCCCGAGCGCTCGAGCACCACGAGGTGCCAGCGCCCGTCCCACGCCAGCGGCTCGGTGCGGTAGATCCGGCTGTGCGCCTCGCGCAGGCGTTCGCGCCCACGGGCGCTCACGGCATACCCGCGGACCCCGCGCTCGACCGGCTCCAGCCAGCCCTCGCGCACGATCCGGGACACCGCCGTCCGGACCGCGGGCGCCGAGATGCCCAGCGATCCCAGCAGCCCGACCGAGGCCGAGATGGGCGCCCAGCCACCGCGGTCGAGCAGGTGGTCGCCGTAGAGGTCGAAGAGCGCGGAGCGGGCGTGCACGGGTGCAGTCTCGCCGATCGCGGTGCGACAGTGCGGGAGGTCGTCGCGAGGGGCGATTTCTCCTGTGAGCGGGTTCACGAGATAATGGAGCAAATCTGGCGCGTCCGGGATGAGCAAAGCACTGGCGTGGACCCGCGTGCCCAGCAGATTTCCACGCCGTACGGAAGGGACACACTCATGGCGGCTATGAAGCCGAGGACTGGCGACGGCCCGCTCGAGGTGACCAAGGAAGGTCGCGGCATCGTGCTGCGCATGCCGCTCGAGGGCGGTGGCCGCCTCGTGGTCGAGATGACGCCTGACGAGGTGCGCGCCCTGGGTGAGGCGATCGACAACTGCGACGGGCTCAAGTGACCCGCTGAAGCATTCGTCCAGGACCCCCATCGGCTGTCGCCGGTGGGGGTCCTGGCGTTGGTGGCCGGTCGGTGGCCGTATGCCGTGTGCTCGGCAGCGTGGGTAGGGTCGGCACCGTGCCTGCACCCGACATCCTGAACCCGGCCGCCAGCGCGTGGACGGTCCGCGCGGACGGCCTCGCTGACGCCCTGGCTGACCTCGACCCCCTGGACCTGCTGCTGGCCCTGCCCGTCCCGGCGACCGGCCTGGCCGAGTCGGGGGCGGTCGCGGACGCGCTGGCCCTCGTCGGTCTGGACGCGACCCAGGTGGGCGCCAGCCACGAGCCGAAGTCCAAGGCGGGGTCCGTGACCCGGATCCCGCTCGTGCCGGGCGAGCGGGCAGCCCGGACGGTGCTGCTCGTGGGTGTCGGCGACGGGTCGGCGACTGATCTGCGGGAGGCAGGCGCGGCTCTCGGTCGCGCCGGTCGCGGCCACGGGTCGCTGGTCACGACGGTCGGCTCTGGCTCCGCCCGCGTGAGCCAGGCGGCCTTCGTCGAGGGCCTGGCCCTCGGCGGCTACTCGTCACCCCGCTGGCTCGGGAAGCAGACGCCCCCTGACGGGCCGGCGGCGGAGGTGGTCCTCAGCGGAGCCTTCGACGAGCAGGTCGCCCAGCACGCGGTGGTGCGCGCCCGTGCCGCCATGCTCGCCCGCAATCTCGCCACCGTCCCCTCCAACACCAAGAACCCCGCGTGGATGGCGGCGCAGGCCCGCACCCTCGGCCGCCGCCACGACCTCGAGGTCACGGTCTGGTCGGAGCGCGACCTGGCCCGCGACGGCTTCGGCGGGTTGCTCGCGGTCGGCTCGGGCTCGGCCACGCCACCGCGGCTCGTCCAGCTCGACTACGTGCCTGCCGCAGCCACGGCAAAGACGCCGCGAATCGTGCTGGTGGGCAAGGGAATCACCTTCGACACGGGAGGCTTGGACATCAAGCCCGCCGAGGGCATGCTCGCCATGAAGACCGACATGAGCGGCTCGGCGATCGTCCTCGCCGTGCTGGCCGCCTGCCGCGACCTCGGGGTGCAGGTGAGGGTGACCGGGTTGCTCGCGCTGGCCGAGAACGCCGTCGGTGGGGCGTCCTACCGTCCCTCCGACGTCATCACCCAGTACGGCGGCACCACCGTCGAGATCGGCAACACCGACGCCGAGGGGCGGCTGGTCATGGCCGATGCGCTGGCCTTCGCCGACCTCACCCTCGACCCGACGGTCCTGCTGGACATCGCCACCCTGACCGGCGCCGCCCGCGTCGCACTGGGCCGGTCGATGGCACCCGTCTACGCCACGGACGACGCGCTCACCACCGCGTTGGTGCGGGCCGGCGAGGCGACCGGCGAGCTCCTGTGGCCGTTCCCGCTCGTCGAGGACTACCGGGCCGCCATCGACAGCCCGGTTGCGGATGTCAACCACATCGCGGGCGGTTCTGCGGGCGGCGGGTCGATCACGGCAGCATTGTTCCTGCGCGAGTTCGTGGGCACACGTCGCTGGGCGCACCTCGACATCGCCGGGGTGGGACGCTCCGACGTCGACCGTGGACTCCTCACCAAGGGCGGGACGGGCTTCGGCGCCCGCCTGCTGCTCACCTGGCTCGAGGAGATGGCATGAACGCGGGATACGGCTTGTCGGTGCGCTGGTCGCTCGAGGAGGCACCTCCGGGCGTGGCCACCAAGCTGCGTGACTACGTCGTGGGCACGTCGATGGCCAAGTTCATGTTCCTCGACGGCCTGGCGTTCAAGACCTGGCGGATGGTCGAGGGCCAGTGGTTCGAGGGCACCTACGTCTTCGACCAGGCGGTCTACCGCGACGACTTCGCGGCCGAGTTCTCCAGGACCGCGGCCGAGTCGGCAGGCTCCGCGATCATCGGGTCGGCGCCCGTGACGGTCGAGGCCTTCGAGGTCGTCGCCATCGCCGAGGGGCCGGCGGGGTTCCGCCGCGGCCCCGGCCCCGGGACCGCCTAGCGCTTGACCGCGGCCAGGACCCCGTCGCCGACCGGCAGCAGTGCCGGCACGAGTCGCTCGTCGTCGCGCAGCTGTTTGCCCAGGTCGCGCAGGGTGACCGTCTCACTGTCGCGGGCGGCCGGGTCGGCGACCTTGTCGTGCCACAGCATGTTGTCGATGACGAGCACGCCGCCGGAGCGCAGCAGCCGGATCGCGTGGTCGACGTAAGCGGGGTACTCGCTCTTGTCGCCGTCCACCACCACCATGTCGTAGGCGCCGTCGGTCATCCGCGGCAGCACGTCGAGGGCCCGACCGCTGATGACGCGGGTGCGCTGGTGCGCGACGCCGGCCTCGGCGTACGCCTTCTTGGCGGCGCTCTGGTGCTCGGGCTCGACGTCGATCGTCGTCAGGATGCCGTCGTCCGGCATGCCCTGGAGCATCCACAGACCCGAGGTGCCCGCGCCGGTGCCGATCTCGACGACCGACTTGGCCTTGACGCTGGCCGCGAGGAGGCGCAACAGGACACCGGCGCCGTTGCCGACCGGGACCGCCCCGAGCTCCTCGCCACGTCGGCGGGCGCCCTCGATCACCTCGTTCTCGGTGACGAACTCCTCGGCGTACGCCCAGCTGGCGGGCTTCTGTGCACTCATGCGCAAACCCTACTGCCGCGAGCACGGCGAACCGGGCACGCGGCATACAGGAAACGCTCAGGTTGTTGGGGAACCATGACGGGCATCCGGTCGTCTTGACGGATGCATGCACCGCGCCGGACCCGGCGCGCAATCGGAGGTGAGGGACGTGACCGCGACCGACACGATCGGCACGGCTCGTGATGGACAGGGGGACGTCCGCCAGGCCGGCGGCGAACCGACGCCGTGGGTCCCGCCCACGTGGGAGGAGATCGTCGAGCAGCACTCGGCGCGCGTCTACCGGCTGGCCTACCGCCTCACGGGCAACCCGCACGACGCCGAGGACCTCACGCACGACGTCTTCATCCGGGTGTTCCGGTCCCTGCACTCCTACCAGCCCGGCACCTTCGAGGGCTGGCTGCACCGCATCACGACCAACGTCTTCCTCGACAAGATGCGTCGCAAGCAGCGGATCCGCTTCGACGCGCTGTCCGACGAGTCCGCCGCCCGGCTGGCCAGCCGTGAGATGGGACCCGAGGGCACCTTCGACGCGACCCACTTCGACGACGACGTCCAGCGCGCCCTCGACGCCCTGTCACCCGACTTCCGCGCAGCCGTCGTCCTCTGTGACATCGAGGGGCTGTCCTACGAGGAGATCGCCGCGACCCTCGGCGTCAAGCTCGGGACCGTGCGCTCGCGGATCCACCGCGGTCGCGCCCAGCTGCGCGAGGCCCTCGCCCACCGCGACCCGGCCCTGGGTCGCCCCGCCCTCGACGCCGACCGCACCGCCCCGGCCTCCACAAAGCGCCGCCTCCCGGTGATCGGCCGCGCCGTCCCGGGATCGCGATGAGCCGCCTGCTCTGGTCCGGTGTGCCCAGCGCCCTCCCCGGCACGGGTCGCGGCCGCTGCCTCGGCGCCGAGCTGACGGCGTACGCCGACCGCGCCATGGACTCGGCCATCCTGCTGCACTGGGACCGCCACCTGGTGTCGTGCGCCTGCTGCCGTGGTGCCGTGGCCGAGGAGCGCCGCGTGCTGGAGTCGCTGCGCGCGCCTCGGGCCCAGGCGGTGCCCGGTGACCTGCGGGGCATGCTCCTGGCGCTGGCCTCCGACCCCCAGGTGTGGGGGTCCTGTGACCGCGACGGCACGACCCGCACCGACCACCTGACGCCTCCACGCTCGCAGGGCGTGCCCGTGCCGCCCGTGCCCATGGCGCCCGTGCGCGTCGTCGACCGCGGCACTCCCGCCATGCACCGCTCGGCACGTCGCGCCACGGTGTTCGCGGGGCTCGCCGCCGGGGCCACGGCCGCGGCCGCCTGGAGC
>NZ_JBFUEO010000029.1:0-42491 GCF_056403935.1 Pedococcus sp. P2_E4
GGTCAGCGCTCACGTGTCTCGCTCGCGGCAGCCCTGGTCGGTGACCCCGAGCTGCTCGTCCTCGACGAGCCGACCGTCGGCCTCGACCCGGTCCTGCGCCGAGACCTCTGGAACCTGTTCAACCGCCTTGCCCACCAAGGGCATTCGCTGCTCGTCTCCAGCCACGTCATGGACGAGGCGAGCCGCTGCGACCGGCTGCTCCTGCTGCGCGAGGGACAGATCCTCGCCGACGACACCCTCCCGGCCCTGCTGGCCCGCACCGGTACTGCCGACGCGGAGGCTGCCTTCCTGTCCCTCATCGACCACGCCGAGGAAGCCAAGGAGGAGGTCGCGCGATGAACCTGCACCGCACCCTCACCACCGCCGGTCGCGTGCTGGCCCAGCTGCGTTCGGACCACCGCACCATCGGGCTGATGCTCGTGGTGCCGTGCGTCCTGCTCGGGCTGCTCGCCTGGATCTTCAACGACACCCCCGTCTTCGACGGGATCGGTGCCTCGCTCCTCGGGGTGTTCCCCTTCGTCGTGATGTTCATCGTCACGAGCGTGGCCACCCTGCGCGAGCGGACGTCGGGCACCCTCGAGCGGCTCCTCACCACCCCGATGGGCAAGGGCGACTTCATGTTCGGGTACGCCCTCGCCTTCGGGGTGATGGCGGTCCTGCAGGCGCTGATCGCGACCGCGTTCGCCGTTTACGTGTGCGGGCTCGACGTGGCCGGCCCCCTGTGGCAGCTGGTCGTCGTGGCGGTGCTCGACGCCGTCCTCGGGACTGCGCTGGGCCTGCTCGCGAGCGGGTTCGCACGCACCGAGTTCCAGGCCGTCCAGTTCATGCCCGCCTTCGTGCTCCCGCAGTTCCTGCTGTGCGGCCTGCTCGTGGGCCGGGACCGCCTCCCCGACGTCCTCCACTGGGTGTCGGACGTCCTCCCCCTGTCGTATGCCGTGGACGCCATGAAGTCCGTGACCACCAGCATCGACCCCGCCTCGGACGTGGTGGTCGACGCCGGGGTGATCGCGGCCTGGGTCGTCGTGGCCCTCGTGCTGGGCAGCCTCACCCTGCGACGCCGCACCGCCTGAGGACGGCCGGCCCCGGGGTGCTGCACCTCGGGGCCGGGTGAAGGCGTCCCGAGGCGACCACACGGCATACGGGCCGTTAGCCTTTGTCGACGGCCGTGACCCCCGCGGCCGCCGGATGGAAGGACGCCCGTGGACGCCAGTGACCTGCTGCGCAACAGCCTGCTCCAGCTCTCCAAGAGCGGTGCTGTGCGACAGACGATCGAGAAGGCTCCCGTGAGCCGCAGCGTCGTCAAGAGGTTCGTGCCGGGGGACCGTACCGAGGACGCCGTCACGGCCACCGCCGAGCTGCGGGCCACCAACCGGCTCGCCACCATCGACTACCTCGGCGAGGACACGACCGACCTCACCCAGGCGATCCGCACCCGCGACCACTACCTCGAGCTGCTCAAGGCGCTCGCCGACGCCGACCTGTCGCAGCACGGCATGGGCGAGGTCAGCCTCAAGCTCTCGGCGCTCGGCCAGTACCTGCCCGGCGACGGCCACAAGATCGCGATCGAGCACGCCCGCGAGATCTGCCAGGCGGCAGCCAACGCCGGCACCACGGTGACGCTCGACATGGAGGACCACACCACCACCGACGCCACCTTGGAGTCCCTGCGCGAGCTGCGCCAGGACTTCCCGTGGGTCGGCGCGGTCATCCAGTCCTACCTGCACCGCAGCGAGGCGGACTGCCGCGACCTGGCGTACGAGGGCAGTCGCGTCAGGCTGTGCAAGGGCGCCTACAAGGAGCCCGAGTCCGTGGCCTTCCAGAGCAGTGCCGACGTGGACCAGAACTACGTCCGCTGCCTCAAGATCCTCATGTCCGGCCAAGGATACCCGATGGTCGCGAGCCACGACCCGCGGCTCGTCGAGATCGCCGGCGCGCTCGCCGCCCACCACGAGCGCGACGCGGCCAGCTACGAGTACCAGATGCTGTACGGCATCCGCCCCGAGGAGCAGAAGCGCATCGCCGACCGCGGCAACCAGATGCGCGTCTACATCCCGTACGGCGAGGAGTGGTACGGCTACCTCATGCGCCGGATGGCCGAGCGCCCCGCCAACACGATGTTCTTCCTGCGCGGTCTGGCCTCAAAGAACTAGCGGCTCCCCACCGACCCGTTCACCCAACCCCTGCTAGCAGGGCCAAGGTGAATCAGGACAGTGTGCAACCTGTCCACATTCGGTCAACCTCTGCTAGCAGGAGCTAGGGAGAAACCGGCAGGCGGCGGTCGCGGCCGTCCTGACAGACTGCAGCCATGGGAACTGTCGCGATCCTCGGCGCCGGCGTCATGGGCGAGACCCTGCTCTCGGGGTTGATCCGTTCCGGCCGCAGCGCCGACGACCTGCTCGTCACCGCCCGCCGGCCCGAGCGCGCTGACGCGCTCAGCGAGAAGTACGGCGTGCGCGCCGTCTCCAACATCGAAGCGGCTGAGGCTGCCGAGACCCTGGTGCTCGTGGTCAAGCCGCAGGACATGGGCGCGCTCGTCGAGGAGATCGGCGACCACGTCTCACCCGGCAGCCTCGTGGTGAGCCTGGCCGCCGGCATCCCCACGGCCTACCTCGAGGCCCGGCTGCCCGAGGGGGTGGCCGTGGTGCGGGTCATGCCGAACACGCCCGCCCTGGTCGACCAGGGGATGGCTGCGGTCAGCCCCGGCCGCAGCGCCGACGCGGCCCACCTCGAGGTGGCGGCCGACCTGCTGCGGTCCTGCGGTCGCGTCGTCCAGGTCGCCGAGAAGCACCAGGACGCCGTCACAGCGATCAGCGGCAGCGGGCCCGCCTACATCTTCTACGTCGTCGAGGCCATGATCGAGGCCGGCGTGGTCCTCGGGCTGCCGCGCCCGACCTCGACCGAGCTCGTCGTCCAGACCCTGTTCGGGGCCGCGACGATGATGCGCGAGACGGGCCAGCACCCGACCGTGCTGCGTGAGCAGGTCACCTCACCGGGTGGCACGACCGCGGCCGCCCTGCGCCAGCTCGACGACCACAAGGTCCGCGCCGCGTTCATCTCGGCGATGGAGGCCGCCGCGAACCGCTCGCACGAGCTCGCGTCAGGTCATGACTGACCGCACCCGGCTGCGCGTCGTCCCGGTCGACCAGACCAACTGGCAGGTCTATCGCGAGGTACGCCTCGACGCCCTGCGGGGCGCCCCCCGGGCGTTCTGGACGACCCACGCCGAGGCCGCGGCCCGCACCGACGACCAGTGGCGGCAGCTGGTCACGCAGCCACGCGACAGGTCCCGGACGTGGCTCGCCCTGCGCGACGACCGGGCCGTGGGCTCCGTCGGCAGCTTTCGCCTGCCCGACCAGCCCGAGGGCGAGTGCATCCTCGTCGGCATGTGGGTCGACCCGTCGGCACGCGGCCTCGGGGTCGGCGAGCTCCTCGTGCGGACCGTGCTCGACGCCGCGGTCGAGCAGGGTCTGGACCGCGTGGTCCTGGAGGTCGCCCACGAGAACGAGCCGGCCGTTTCGCTGTACCGGCGACTGGGGTTCGTGCCCACCGGGCGGACCGGCGCGATGCCCCACGACCCGTCGATCACCGAGTTCGAGATGGAGCGACTGCTCAGGGACCAGCCAGCGGCCTCTGGGTGAACTCCCGGCAACACCACTGACCGAAACCGCCGTCGCCGTGCGAGAGTGTCTCGCATGAGCGACATCACGGTGAGGGCGCTGGGTGCAGACGAGTGGGAGCGGTACCGCACGGTCCGCCTGAGCGCGCTCGAGGAGTCGCCCGAAGCGTTCGCGGCCACCCTCGAGGAGGAGCAGGCCTACGACGAGGACCTCTGGCGAGCGCGCATGACGCGCTCCCAGCGCCTGCTTGCCGAGCAGGAGGGCAACGCCGTGGGCGTCGCCTCCCTCGGCCAGGCCCAGGCAGAGGGCGAACCGGTCAACGACAAGGTCGCCGAGCTGTTCGGCCTCTGGGTGAGCCCGGCGATGCGTGGCCGCGGAGTCGCCTCGCAGCTGGTCCAGGCCGGCGCCGACACCGCTCGGCAGCAGGGCCGCAGCCACCTGGCCTACTGGGTCGGCAGCGACAACGGCCGCGCCGTGGCGTTCGCCAGCGGGTTCGGCTTCCGTCCCACCGACAGCCGTCGGCCGATGCGGTTGCGCTCCGGCGACGACGAGGACGAGATCGCGATGGTGCTGCCCCTCGGCGACGACCGGGGCATGCCGAACCTCTGAGCCTGCCCGCGCCGGGTGCCGCGCATGGCGCGCCGCGTGTGGCCGTATGGCGCGCCGGACCGTGAGCGGGCCGGGCGCCTGACGCCGTCTACGGGCGGGAGGCGAGGCGCTCGATCAGCTCCGTGGGGCCGCTGACGATGAGGGTGTCGTGCGCGGTGACCTTGGTCTCCGGCACGGCATACGTGAAGTCGTGGCCGGGCGCCTTGACGCCGACGATGGTCACGCCGTACTTGCTGCGGATGGCGCTCTGGCCGAGCGTGAACCCGATCGCCTCCTGCGGCGGCTTCATCTTGACGATGGCGAAGCCGTCGTCGAACTCGATGTAGTCCATCAGCTTGCCGTTGACCAGGTGCGCGACCCGGCGACCGCTGTCCGCCTCGGGCGAGATGACGTGGTGCACGCCGATGCGCTCGAGGATGCGGGCGTGCTCGGGCGTCAGCGCCTTGGCCCAGATGGTGGGGATGCCGGCGTCGACGAGGTTCATGGCGCACAGGACCGACGCCTCGACCGAGGACCCGATGCCGACGATGGCCAGCTGGAAGCTGCGCGCCTTGAGGTGGCCCATCGACTGTGGCTGCGCCGCGTCGGCCTGCACGATCTTCGTGACCTTGCCGAGGTAGGTCTCGGCGAGCGCCGGGTCGCGCTCGACCGCCACGACGTGGTGGCCGAGCTTCTGGAGCTCGAGTGCCACCGCGCCACCGAACCGGCCCAGGCCGATGACGAGGACGTCGTCCTCGTAGAGCTTCTTTGCCACTGAGGTCCTCCACCGGTGGTCGTGCGGGTCATGCGGGTCGTGCGGGGTGGGGCGGGTCGTGCGGGGTCGTGCGGGGTGGGGCGGTGGTCGCCGGGCGCCCACGCGCCGACCGTGTCAGCACGCTACCGCGTCCCCGCAGGTGGGACCGTCCTGTCCGACCATGGACGAGGCCGGTAGCGTGCGGGACATGCCCTCACAGCTGCGGGTGGTCTGGGACCCGGGCTTCACCGCCTACGACTTCGGGCCGAGCCATCCGATGAACCCCATCCGGCTCGACCTCACCGCGCGGCTCTGCGAGGCGCTCGGGGTGTTCGACGCCCCGGGGGTGGAGCTGGTCTCCCCGCAGGTCCCCGATGACGACGTGCTGGCCACGGTGCACGACCGCGACTACATCGCCGCCGTGCACGAGGCGTCGGCGCACCCGGACCGACCCGACCACGGGCGCGGGCTGGGCACCGAGGACGACCCGGCCTTCCCGGGGATGCACGAGGCGAGTGCCCGGATCGCCGAGGGCACCCGCGAGATCTGCGCCGACGTGTGGGAGGGCCGCACGGCCCATGGCGTGAACTTCTGCGGCGGGCTGCACCACGCCATGCGCGGCAACGCCGCGGGCTTCTGCATCTACAACGACATCGCGGTCGGCATCCAGTGGCTGCTGGACCACGGTGCGACGCGCGTGGCCTACGTCGACATCGACGTCCACCACGGCGACGGAGTCGAGCGGATCTTCTGGGACGACCCGCGTGTCCTCACCGTCTCGCTGCACGAGTCGGGGCGTGCGTTGTTCCCGGGCACCGGCTTCCCCGGCGACGTGGGCGGCCCGACGGCGGAGGGGTCGGCGGTCAACGTCGCGCTGCCACCGGGCACAGGGGACTCCGCGTGGCTGCGTGCCCTGCACGCGACGGCGATGCCGGTGGTGCGGGCCTTCGCCCCGGAGATCCTGATCACGCAGCACGGCTGCGACACCCACGCCCAGGACCCGCTCGCGCACCTGGCCGTCTCGGTCGACGCCCAGCGGATGGCCGCGGACTCGCTGCACCGGCTCGCGCACGAGGTCTGCGAGGGGCGCTGGGTCGCCCTGGGTGGGGGTGGCTACGAGCTCATCCAGGTGGTGCCGCGCACGTGGACCCACCTCACCGCCATCGCGGCGCACCAGCCCGTGCCGCTCACGGCCCAGGTGCCGCAGGAGTGGCTCGACCACGTCCGCACCGCGTTCGGGCGTGAGGGGCCGCGCCGGATGGGCGACCTCGACCCCGCCGACGGGCCCATCTGGCACCAGCCCTGGGACATGGGCTACAACCCGCACAGCGAGGTCGACCGCGCGGTCATGGCGACGCGTCAAGCGGTCTTCGAGCTGCACGGTCTCGACGTGTGGTTCGACTGACATGGCTGTGATTCATGAGGGGTGTGCGGCGTGTCGGCTGGACAAGCCGGAGGAGTTTTCCCGGATGACTTCCCCACGAGTCACATCAGCCCCTACAGTTCACTCTGCACGAGCGTAGAGGTCCGCCGGAGGGGAAGCCGGCGATGCGCGCGTGTGGAAGATCGAGGTAACTCATGTCCAACGAGCGACAGCTCGCCGAGGTGCGGTTCCTGACCGTCGCCGAGGTGGCCTCGATCATGCGCGTGTCGAAGATGACGGTGTACCGCATGGTGCACGCAGGAGAGCTTCCCGCTATTCGCGTGGGACGGTCCTTCCGGGTTCCGGAGGACGCCGTGCACAAGTACCTGCGAACGTCGTACGTCGACACCGCGTGATGGTGTGCTGACTGCACGACGCGAAGGCGGGCCGGGACTGGTTGTCCCGGCCCGCCTTCGCCGTTCGTGCCCCACGACCGAGGTGTGCCGGTGGGTGGGSTCGCGCGCGCCCGACCCACCGGCACACCGGTCCGTCAGCGGTTGTCCACCGCTGTGATGTCCACGGCCACGTTCGCCCCGGTGTAGAGCTGGGTGACGAGGTAGACCGAGCCGGGCGGGATGACCGCGGACTCGTCGGCCGCGGAGGTCGCGACCGAACCGGTCAGCTGGCAGGCGCTGTCGAGGAAGTACAGGTCGAGGTCGTGACCCGCAGCCTCGTCGGCGTCGCTGGTGCCCTTGACGCTGACCGAGTGCAGCCCGTCGGAGAACCCGAGCGGGAACTTGGTCACCCAGCCGTCGGCGCCCTGGCTGACCGGCGGGAACGTGCACGCGGTGTTCATCTCGGTCCCGGTCACGCCGAACACGTTCTGCAGCCCGGTCGGGTCACCGGCCGCAGGGTTCGGCGCCACGATCGTGCCGGAGTCCTTGTACGCCGGGTCGGGCGTGACGCTGCCGTTCTCGACGACGGCACCGGACCCGAAGACCTCGATCTCGGCCACCTGGGCCGACGTCGAGGTGTTGCCCTGGACCGAGTCGACGAAGAACCGCACGTAGCCCGCCTTGACCGGCTTGGCCAGGGTGAAGGTCGCATAGTTCAGGTCGGGCGCGGTGGGCCGGGGGGCCTGGTAGCCGAACGAGCCGGTGCGCGCCGTCGTCCAGGTGACGCCGTCGGTCGACGTCTGCACCGTGAAGTCCTTCAGCGCCACGAACCGCGAGGCGTTGGTGGCCTTGAACGCGCTCACGCGCAGGCTGCTCACGGTGGCCGGCGCCGCCAGCTTCACCGTCACGCGCTCGTCCGGACCGGCGTTGTATGCCGTGGTGCCCGGCTTGGTGGACCACACCGAGGCGGCCGTGTCGTCGAAGGCGAACTTCGCAGGCGAGCCGTCGTCCTGGCTGGAGGCGCTGACGACCGTGGCTCCCGCGGACGTGGAGGCCAGGTTGGGGGCGAGCTTGACCGTCCTGGCCGTGTTGCGCCCGGCGGTCACCGTGAACCCGTCGATGGTCTGCGTCCCGAAGCCGGGCGCCTGGATCGTGAGCGGGTAGGTGCCCGCGACGGCCTTGATGCTCGCACCGCCGGCGGAGCCGGTCCGGACCAACGGGGTGACCCTGGCCTCGAAGCGACCGAGGATCACCTTGGCGTTGTCGACCTTCTGGCCGGTGGTCGCGTTGACGAGGGTCAGCGCGACGGTGCCGTTCCTGGCCGCCGACGGGTGGTCGAAACCGGGCGTGGGATCGGTGTCGTCGCCGGTGTCGGAGTGGGCGCTGGCGCCCGCACCGCGCTTGGCGAACACCGACCAGATGAGGTCCGTGTTGTCGCCGTGGTAGCGGTCGAGGTCGGCCGAGAGGATGCCGTCACGGGCGTCGAGGAAGCTCGGGTCCGGGGCGGTCAGCGGCATGCCGTCCGTGACCAGTCGCGCTGCGACCTCGGCACCCTGGGCGGCGCCGTAGCGCGCCACGAGGGCCTTGCGCAGGTCCCACAGGGTCGCGGTCCAGATCTCGCCGTCGGCGTGCACCTCGGGCCCTGTCAGGTCGTAGCCGATGTCGCCGAAGGTCGTCGGGTTCTGGTCGTAGTTCCAGTTGCGGATGCCCCGGGTGGGGTTGCCGGTGACGTAGTCGCCGACGATCGGCTGGGTCAGCAGGCCGGTCTTGAACCCGTGGTTGAGGGCGTACCAGTCGGACCAGCCCTCACCCATCGACCCTGCCTGCTGCGAGCCGAGGGCGCTGCCGCCGGCGACGTAGCGGTTCGACAGGCCGTGGGTGTACTCGTGCTGGATCACGCTCATGTCGAACGAGCCGTCGCGGTAGGGACCCTCGAACGCGTCGTCGATCGGCTCCCACAGGAACATGCCGCTCCACGGCGGGATGCCGTCGTCGAGGGTGAGCATGTAGGCGTTGTCGCGGCCCGTGTAGGTCGGGTTGCCACCGCTGGCCGCGCCGGCCTGGACCAGCCCGCGGATCGGGTCGCCGCCCATGCCGCCGTTGCTGCCGTTGTCGAGCTGGAAGTTGCCGGCCGTCTCGGTGAACCCGAGCGCGTAGTACTCGTCGTGGATCCGGTTGTGCTGGAAGAACAGGTTGGTCGCCGCGGGGTTGAGGTCCTCGGCGTAGGACGGCGGTGCGGTCTGCCCGTTCGTCGCCGCCCACCGGTTCGTGTAGGTGTAGCTGAAGTTCCCGGTGGGGGCGACCGGCCGCGGGGCGTTGTCGACCGGGCCGATGAAGTTGGACCAGTTGGCGTACGTGTCGGCGTTGTTGCCGTAGGTCGTGACGCCGGTACCCGCGATCCCCGTGGGGTCGACCCAGCCCTTGGGCGACTGCGCCGTGGGTCCGAAGGACTGCTGGCGCGGCTGGCCGCCCTTGGCTGCACCCGGGTAGTTGTCGTAGACGGTGCCCTGCGGGTCGGCCTCGTGCTGCACGACGGACGTGCGGTACAGCGTGCGCCCGGTCGTGCCGTCGACGACGACCTCCCACGCCTCACTGGGGCTCTTGACGAAGTAGACCTTGTAGGCCGCGACGGGCCCGCCCTTGGTCCCGAACGTCACCTTCTTCACGTAGGACGGGCCACCGAACGGGCCCTTGTCGTACGTCGTGTAGCCGGCCTGGGTGCCGGTCGCCTTGGGGGCGTATGCCGTGCCCGAGGCGAGCCCGCCGGCCACCTTCAGCAGAGCGGCGGCCTCCCCGAGGACCCAGCCGCCGGCGAGGTTCGCACCGGGGGTGGGGTCGCCGGCATACGAGAGCACGCGGCCGTCCTTGCTCACGGCGACGTTGAGCCGTCCACCACGGGCGGCGGCGACGCCGCCCGTCGTCTGCACGAAGTCCACGACATGGGTGCCGGTGGTGGGCAGCGTGTGGTCCCGGACCACGGCKAGCGAGCCCACCTGCGCGGTCGTGAGGCCGAAGGCCGCGGCGTTCGCGCGCAGCCAGTCGCGGGCGACGTCGACCGCAGGACCGCTCGCGGCCGCGGTCAGGTAGCCGTCGGATCGCACCGAGCGCACCGTGCCGAAGCGCTCGTCCCACGTGGCGCGGGTGCCGCTGCCGGCCTTGGCCAGCAGCGCTGCCACCGCGGTTCGCGCCGCGGTGGTCGGGACGACTGCCTCCTTGACCGCCCTGGTGTCCAGGGTGCTGGCGAGCGCGTCCACGGTGTCACCGAGGGCGGGCAGGACGGGGGAGCTCGGGAGCGCGGCGGACGCGCTCGACAGGGGGAGGGCGGTGGCGGCTGCGGTCAGCAGGCACACCCCGATTCCCAGTGGTCTGACAGCGGGGTGCTTGCGGGACATGGTCGACGTCTCCTGCGTGTCTGCGGGCCCTCACCGGCCCTGGTGACGTGACAACGACGCGAGCAACCGGGGGTTACTGGCTGGTCATGACGGGGTTGCGACGCGGCGGTGGCGGGTCTCCGCCAAACCCTGCAGGTGGGGCCGGCCGCGGGCTCGGGTTTGGGGTGTCGGCGTGCAGGCCGCTAGAGTGGCCACCACTGTTCGGCGTGGTGCGTTCGTTGCCCCGTCCGGCAACACGACCACGACCAAGAGGACACCATGGGCTCTGTCATCAAGAAGCGCCGCAAGCGGATGGCGAAGAAGAAGCACCGCAAGCTCCTTCGCAAGACTCGCCACCAGCGTCGCAACAAGAAGTGACCGAAGGCCCCCGCTGAGCGGGGGCCTTCTGTTTGTGCTCCCACTCCCTGGCCCTCACACGCCATACGGGCTGGCGGGCACGGCTGGCGCCCCAGCGGCACGAAGCCGGGGAGAGTCGGCGAGTGGGACGGAGGTCACGCCCCCGTCACGTGGACGCCACCTCACGCCGGTGAGCCCGCTCGGTAGGGTCTGCACTGTGGCTGATGTCGTTCTCGTGACCGGCGTCTCGAGGTATCTCGGGGGGCAGTTCGCGCGAGCCCTCACCGCAGACGCCTCGGTGTCCCGGGTCATCGGCGTCGACGTCATCCCGCCGCCCCATGACATCGGTCGGGCCGAGTTCGTCCGCGCGGACATCCGCAACCCGATGATCGGCAAGATCATCGCGCAGTCCGAGGTCGACACGGTCGTCCACATGAACGTCATCGCCACGCCCACGCATGCCGGCGGCCGGACCTCCCAGAAGGAGATCAACGTCATCGGCACGATGCAGCTGCTGGCTGCCTGCCAGAAGGCCACCAGCATCAAGCGGCTCGTCGTGAAGTCCTCGGCCGCCGTCTACGGCTCGAGCCCTCGGGACCCGGCGATGTTCACCGAGGACATGTCCCCGAAGTCGTTGCCCCGAGCCGGGTTCGGCAAGGACTCGGTCGAGGTGGAGGGCTACGTCCGCGGCTTCTCGCGACGCCGGCCGGACGTCGACATCTCGATGCTGCGGTTCGCCAACATCATCGGCCAGGGCATCCGCACCTCGCTGACCGACTACTTCGCGCTGCCGGTCGTGCCGGTGCCGTTCGGCTACGACGCGCGGCTGCAGTTCGTCCACGAGAGCGACGCGATCGGCTCGCTCGTCGTCGCCACGACCGGCAGCTCCAGCGGCATCACCAACATCGCCGGCGACGGGGTCATCACCGTCAGCCAGGCTGCGGGGATGGCCGGGCGCCCGATCCTGCCGGTGCCCATCCAGGCGGCCGGCCTGTTCGGCGGCCTGGTCAAGCGGTCGGGGCTGGCCGACTTCAGCTCCGACCAGATCCAGTTCCTCGCCTTCGGCAGGGGACTCGACACCTCGCGGATGCGCGATGTCCTCGGCTACTCGCCGCGCTACACGACGCGCGAGGCGTTCGCCGACTACGTGCAGGGGCTCAGCTCGGTCCTGCCCGGCGGCGCCGCCCTCGGCAATGCCGTCTCGGGTGTGGCAGGCACGGCGGCACACGCGATCGGCCACGTCTGGGCCGCTGGGAGGAACGACTGATGGCCTCGACGCCCAAGCCGACCAAGGCGACCAAGGCGAAGAAGGCGGCAGCCGCGCCGCGCGCCACCAAGGCGAAGAAGGCGGCAGCTGCGCCGCGCGCCACCAAGGCGGCAGGTGCGCGCTCGACCAAGGCGGTCCCGCGCAAGGGCGCCCTCGCCGCCGGAGCGGCCCGCGCCTCGGGCGAGCGCGCCAAGCGGCGCAGCACCCCCCTGATCTCCTCGAGTCCCGCGACCACGGCGACTCCGGCCCCTGTCGCCCCGACCGGCCCCACCCCGACCACCACCACCGCGGCCACCACCACCCCGACCGGTGCGACGGTCCCGCGCAAGCACCGCCCGCAGCCGGTGGCCAAGCCGGTGCCGAGCCGCAAGGCGGTGGCGCGCTCCGGCACCAGGACGACCAAGCCGTCCCGCAAGCCGCGGGCCGCGGAGCCGCGCCGGACCACGGCCACAGCGGCACCGCCCGTCCCCGTCGCCTCGGCTGACCCTGCCGGCAACAGGCCCGCTCGCGGCACGGCATCCGGCACGACCCCGCCGGTCCGGGTGCTCAAGGCCGTCAAGGACGCACCCGAGGCGCCGGCCCCGGCCCCCACGCCCTCCCGTGCGCTGACGCCCGGCATCGAGGAGCTGCTCGGCGCCGGGATCGCGGCCGTGCGAGTCGCGTCCGGGGCCGCGGGCATCTCGCCCGACGACGTCGAGACCTACCTCGCGTCGATGCTGTCGTTCCTGCGGCGCCGGATCACCGGTGACTACCTCGTCGACGACTTCGGCTTCGACGAGGACTTCACCCGCAACTTCTACCTGCCCGTCCTGCGGCCGCTCTACCGCTCGTGGTTCCGGGTCGAGGTGCGCGGCATCGAGAACATCCCGGCGCAAGGTGGCGGCCTCGTGGTCGCCAACCACTCGGGCACCGTGGCGATGGACTCCCTGATGACCCAGGTGGCCGTGCACGACGAGCACCCGGCGCATCGCCACCTGCGCATGCTGGGCGCGGACCTGGTCTTCCAGACCCCCGTCATCGGCAACGTCGCCCGCAAGTCGGGCTCCACGCTCGCGGCCAACCCCGACGCCGAGCGGCTGCTGTCCAGCGGCGAGCTGTGCGGGGTCTGGCCCGAGGGCTTCAAGGGAGTCGGCAAGCCGTTCAGCGAGCGCTACAAGCTGCAGCGCTTCGGGCGTGGGGGCTTCGTGTCGGCCGCGCTCCGGACCGGGGTGCCGATCATCCCGTGCTCCATCGTCGGCGCCGAGGAGATCTACCCGATCATCGGCAACATGCGCACGGTCGCGCGGCTGATCGGGGCCCCCTACGCGCCGATCACCCCGACCTGGCCGCTGCTCGGGCCGCTGGGCCTGATCCCGCTGCCCAGCAAGTGGATCATCGAGTTCGGCTCGCCGGTCRAGACGGCCGATCTCGGACCAGGTGCTGCCGACGACCCGATGCTGGTCTTCGACCTCACCGACCAGGTGCGCGAGACCATCCAGCAGACGCTGTACTCGCTGCTCATGCAGCGACGGTCGGTCTTCTTCTGACCCGTCCTGCGCCTGACCGTCCTGCGCCTGCCTCGCCCGAGGTTCGGGTCAGGGCAGCTTGATCGTCACGCCGGGGGCGGTGATCGGACCCAGCGTCTGGCTCGGGATGGTCGCTCCGACGCCGGTCGTGCCGACGCTCACGGAGGGCAGGGGCAGCACGGCCGTGGTCGAGACGACGGGCACGCTCACCGAGACCGTGGGTCCGTTGAGCGTCGCCCCACCGGTGCCGATCGAGGCGCCGCCACCGGGGCCGCCGACGGTGGCACCGCCACCACCGACCGAGACGCCGGGAGCGGGCGACGAGCCGCCACCGACGACAGGGGCACCCGGGACGGTGATCCCTCCTGACGACGACGTCGTGCTGGACGACCCTGAAGGGCCGGCCGTCCCCGTGCTGCCGGCGGTCGTGAGCGAGCTCGGCAGGGCGGCGGGTCCGAAGCTGGCCGTGTCGATGCCGGAGCAGTGCGACCCGCAGGCCGCGAGGCGGCGTGCAGCGGTCTGCTGGCTGTCGCTCAGCAGCGCCTCGAGCTGACCCAGGCGCGGCAGTGCGGCAGCCGGGACCTCGGTGCGCAGCGCGTCGACCTGGGGCAGGGCGCGGGCCGTGAAGTCGCGCAGCGCCAGCAGGGCCTGCGGGTTGCCGGTCTCGACCCAGGCGGCATCGAGGTCGCGCTGGCCCGCGCGAACGCTGTCGATCGCGCCCTGCAGTGCCGTGTTGATGTCCTCGGCGTCGGGCTGGGAGCGGTCGGCGAGGTCGCGGGCATCCGAGATGTGGCTCTGCGCCTGGGTGAGGTGGGTCGTGCCGCGCTCGAAGTCGCTGTCGGCGAGGCGGACGGCGACGCCGTCGAGCCAGCCCTTCACGGCATACAGGCTGTCGCCGGGGACCGCGCTGCGGGAGGCGATGCCCACGATGCTGCCCACGACGAGCGCGGAGGCGGCTGCTCCGGCGAGGGCGCGGGGGAGCCCGCGACCCACGACCACGACGACCGGGCCGCCGCGCGCCGCGGCACGGCGCGAGGCGGCAGCACGGGCCGCCGCGAGACTCGGCGTGGGCAGGGTGGCTGCCTCGGCCATGAGCCGTTCGCGCAGGGCGACCACGAAGTCGGGGTCCGGCGTCGCGCCGGGTGCCCTCGAGCCCACGGCCACGAGGTGCTGGCTGGTCGCGACGAACGCCGCGAGCTGCTCGTCGGAGATCCGTTCGCCCTCGAGGGCGCGCTGGAACCGGTCGGCCGGTCGGCTGATCACACGCATGCCGAAACCTCGCTCCCCAGCCCTGCTGTCACCGCTGCCGCGGCCTGTCGTACTGAGAACGAGGTCCGAGCCAGGAAGTTACGCACCGATCCGTCGCGAAATCCACGGTCCTCGGCCACGGCGGGGCGGGGGTCACAGGGCGACATCGGCGAGCTCCCGGTGGAGGGCCCGCACGGCCCGCAGCTGGAGCTGCTTGACGGCGCCCTCGGACTTGCCGAGGACCTTGGCGGTCTCGGCCAGCGAGAGCCCCTGCAGGAAGCGGAGCACGACACACTCGGCCTGCTCGGGCTTGAGCCCCTTGACGGCCTGGAGGAGCCGCTCGTTGCGCAGCCGGTCGAGGACCTCGTTGTCCGGGGCCGCCTCGACCCGAGGGTCTGCGTCGAGCATGTCGGCGGTCGAGACCTCCATGCGGAACCGGGCCGACTTGGCGTTGTCGGTGATCAGGTTGCGGGCGATGGTGATGAACCACGCCGCGATGTCACGGCCCTGCCAGGAGAAGGAGTCCATCCGTCGCAGGGCCCGCAGGAACGTCTCCGAGGTGATGTCCTCGGCCAGCTGCGAGCCACCCACGCGGACGTAGACATACCGGTAGACGACGTCGACGTAGCGCTCGTAGAGCATGCCGAACGCCTCGGCGTCGCCCCGCTGGGCCAGCTCGACCAGGGCGGAGATGCGTTCGAAGTCCTGGGGAGCCTCGCCGGGTCCGAACCCCGCCCGGGCTGCCGACGAGCCGTCGCCGGCCCCACCGGACAGCATCCCGGCCTCACCGGCGACGCTGAGCAGCGTCCGCAGCGAGGTCAGGAAGTCGGCGGTGGCCGCGTGCAGGCCGTGGGGGTCAGTGGCGTGGTGGCGGGAAAGGCCAGGGCCGGCGACCGCGACGGGGACCAGCTGGTATGCCGGGGCAGGACGAAGCCCCGCGAGCGGGCTCGCGGCGCTGCGAAGACTCCGTGACCGGATGGGGGTACCTCCTGACGGAGAGTCAGTTTCCCCGAAATCTGCCCACTTGTCAGGAGACCTGCGCCACATCGCCGGTTCGTCCCATGGCAAACAGGTCCGAAGGAGCGCCTCCGCACGCCAACAGTGCTGAGACGAGGTCGTCGCAGCCTGGTCGAGGGTCCGGACGGGACCTGCCGCCCGGCCTACGCTGGTCAGGTGCCAGACACTCCCAGCGCCGTGACCCCGCGGGTCACCCTCATCGGCAAACCGGGCTGCCACCTGTGCGACGACGCGCGGCAGGTCATCGCCCGGGTGGCCGCGGAGCTCGGGGTGGCCTGGGACGAGGTGTCGATCCTGGAGGACCGGGTCCTCGCGGAGCAGTACGCCGAGCAGATCCCGGTGACGCTGGTCGACGGACGTCAGCACGACTACTGGCGCGTCGACGAGGCCAGGCTGCGCGCCGCCCTGACGGGCTGACCAGCCCCTTGCCGAGCCGCCCGGAGCACCCCCGAGTGACGTGGCTCACGCCTGGCGTGGGACGACCGCTTGTGACTTTGTGCATCCGTTCACAAAAGCGTAATCTGACGGGGCTCCAGTCCGCTCCAGCCAGGCGTGGACCGACCGTGAAGAGAAGGAGCCGGATCCATCGTGTCAGCCGACCCGAGCGCTCGTCGGGGCATTCCCGACGCCACGGTCGCACGGCTACCCGAATACCTCCGGGCCCTGACCGGTCTGGCCGAGCGCGGCATCACGTCCGTCTCGTCCGAGGAGCTCGCGTCCGCGGCCGGTGTCCGCAGCGCCAAGCTCCGCAAGGACCTGTCCCACCTCGGCTCCTACGGCGTCCGCGGTGTGGGCTACGAGGTGGACCACCTCGCCTACCAGATCTCGCGTGAGCTCGGCCTCACCCAGGACTGGGCCGTGGCCATCGTCGGCATGGGCAACCTCGGTCACGCGCTCGCGGCCTACAGCGGCTTCGCGACGCGGGGCTTCCGGGTCGTGGCCCTGCTCGACCAGGACGAGACCCTGCACGGCGAGCAGATCGCCGGGCTGGCGGTGCAGCCGATGGACTCCCTCGGCTCCCTCGTGCGCGAGCAGCGGCTCGCGATCGGAGTGATCGCCACCCCGGCCGCCTCCGCGCAAGCCGTCTGTGACCAGCTCGTCGAGGCCGGCGTGCGCTCGATCCTCAACTTCGCGCCCTGCGTGCTCGTGGTGCCCGACGACGTCGACGTCCGCAAGGTCGACCTGTCGACCGAGCTGCAGATCCTTGCTTTCCACGAGCAGCGCAAGGCGCTCGCCGCGGGTGGCGGCTTCGACGCCGTGCCGCAGGTGGTGAACCGGTGAGCCTCGTCGTGCTCGGGCTGTCCCACCACACGGCCCCCGTCCCGCTGCTCGAGGCCATGTCCCTCGACCAGGGCGGCCGCGCCGCGCTCGCGGCCGGGCTGGTCCGCCGCGACAACCTCTCCGAGGCGATCGTCGTGTCCACCTGCAACCGCACCGAGGTCTATGCCGAGTCGGCCACCTTCCACGGTGCCGTGACCGACATCGCCGACGCCCTGACCGAGGTCACCGGGGTCTCCGCCGACGACCTGCGCGACCACCTCTACGTGCACTACGAGGACCGCGCCATCGCCCACGCGTTCACCGTCGCCTGCGGGCTCGACTCGATGGCCGTCGGTGAGGCCCAGATCCTGGGTCAGATGCGGACGGCTCTGCGTGAGGGCCAGAAGGCCGGTCACGCGGGCCCGGCGCTCAACGGCCTGTTCCAGCAGGCCCTGCGGGTGGGCAAGCGCGCCCACACCGAGACCGGGATCGACTCGGTCAGCGTCTCGCTCGTCGAGGCCGGGCTGGCGGTGGCCGAGCGCGAGCTGGGTCCGTTGGGCGGCCTGCACGTCCTGGTCGTCGGCGCCGGCGGCATGAGCTCGCTCGCCGCGACCACCGTCTCCCGTCGCGGCGCGGGCTCGCTCACCATCGTCAACCGCACCCTGGCCAAGGCCGTCCGCCTGGCCGAGCGCACCGGGGCCACGGCGCGGCCTCTGGCCGAGGTCGACCGGGCGCTCGCGGGCGCCGACGTCGTCATCTCGTGCACCGGCTCGACGGGCGTCGTGGTCGACCTCGCCACCGCCGGCGACGCCCAGGTGGCTCGCGCCGGTCGTCCGCAGGTCTACGTCGACCTCGCGCTGCCCCACGACGTGGCTCCCGAGGTGGCGTCCCTCAGCGGCGTCACGCTCGCGGGGCTGGCGTCCCTGGGCGAGCAGCTGTCGGGCGGCACGACCCCTCCCCAGGTGCGCGAGGTCGCCGACCTCGTCATCGGCGAGGTCGCCTCCTACCTCACCGCGCGCGCCGCGGAGTCCGTGGCGCCGACGGTGGCCGCCTTGCGGTCGCACGCTGCCGACGTCGTCGACGCCGAGCTGGCCCGCCTCGACCAGCGCCTGCAGACGCTCGACCAGGACAGCCGCGATGCCGTCCACCTCGCGGTGCACCGCATCGTCGAGAAGCTGCTCCACACGCCCACCGTGCGGGTCAAGGAGCTGGCGATCGACGGACAGGGCGACGACTACGCCCAGGCGCTGCGCCAGCTGTTCGACCTGCGCCCCGGCCAGGCCGTCACCTCCTCCGTGCCGCCCGAGACGGGAGGTATGCCGTGAGTGCCGCCCCTGTGACGACCGGCACCACCCTGCGCCTGGGCACCCGGCGCAGTGCGCTGGCGACGACCCAGTCCACCTGGGTCGCCGACCGGCTGCGCGCCCTGGGCCACACCGTCGAGCTCGTCGAGATCGTCACCGAGGGCGACACGTCCACCGCGTCGCTGAGCACCCTGGGCGGCACCGGCGTGTTCGCCGCAGCCTTGCGTCGAGCCCTGCTCGCCGGCGAGGTCGACCTCGCGGTGCACTCGCTCAAGGACCTGCCCACGACCCCCGAGCCGGGGCTGGTCGTCGCCGCCATCCCCCAGCGCGAGGACCCCCGTGACGTCCTCGTCAGCCACAGCGGCGCCACCGTCGGCGAGCTGCCCGCCGGGGCCGTCGTCGGCACGGGGTCCCCCCGGCGCGTGGCCCAGCTCGCCGCCCTGGGCCTCGGCCTGGAGTTCAAGGACATCCGCGGCAACGTCGACACCCGCATCGCCCTGGCCCGCGACGGCGCCCTCGACGGGGTCGTCCTCGCCCGCGCAGGCCTGGCTCGGCTGGGGCGCCTCGACGAGGTGGCCGAGACGATCGACCCGCTGCAGGTGCTGCCCGCGCCCGGCCAGGGAGCCCTGGCCGTCGAGTGCCGCGAGGACGACCCGTCCACGGTGGCGTTGCTCGCCGCGCTCGACGACGCCGACACCCGCGCGGCCGTGACGGCCGAGCGCGCGCTTCTCTCGGCGCTCGAGGCCGGTTGCTCCGCGCCCGTGGGTGCGCTCGCCGAGGTCGTCGAGGGCGAGGACGGCGTCGAGCTGTCGCTGCGTGCCTTCGTCGGCGCCGTCGACGGCAGCTTCGACCTCCGCCGCTCGCTCGTCGGTCCGATCGACGACGCGGTCGCCCTGGGGCGCCGTCTCGCGGCGGTCATGCTCGAGGACGGTGCCGACACCCTCGTCGGCGCCGCCGCCTCCACCGACTCCCTGGTGGCCGCGCAGGCCGCGGCCCACKCCCCGGCGGTCGTGCCCGAGGAAAGACCCCCAACCGGCCTGCACCCCGACCCACCCGGGGCGACCGGAGACGATCCGCTCGCCGCCCCCGCCCGACGCCCAGAACCCGACAGCACGGAGCGTGCACTGTGAGCCCCACGCGCTCGACCACATCCACCACCAAGACCACCACCGGCCGGCCTGCGCGCCAGCCGGGCCGCGTCGCCTTCGTCGGCGCCGGACCCGGCGACGCCGGGCTGATGACTGTGCGCTCGCTGGAGTTCCTCGCAGCCGCCGACGTCGTCGTCATCGACCAGGTTGCCCGCGAGTCCGTCGTGGCGCGGTACTGCCGCCCGGACGTCGAGGTCATCGACGCCGGACACGGCGACCACGGGCAGCCACTGACGCACGCGATGCGCGCCAAGCTGGTCGTCAAGGCCGCCAAGGCGGCCGGTTCCCCGAGCGGCGGCGGCCTCGTCGTGCGGCTCATGGACGGCGACCCGGGCACCTTCAACGGCCTGGCCGAGGAGGCGCTGGCCTGTCACAAGGCCGGCATCGGCTTCGACATCGTCCCGGGCGTCAGCGCGGTCTCGGCCGTCCCGGCATACGCGGGCATCCCGCTGACCTCGAGCAGCTCGCCGGCCGTGCACGTGATCTCGGCCAACGACCGCGCGGTCGACTGGTCGGCGTCGGTCGCCGACTCGGTGACCGTCGTCCTGCTCGGCCCGCCCGAGGACCTCGGGACCGCCCTCGGACGGCTGCTCGCGGCCGGCCGCAGCGCCGACAGCCCCGTCGCACTCACCGAGCGCGGCACCACGATCCGCCAGGCCACCCGCACGACGACCCTGGGCGAGGTCGCCAAGGTCATGAAGACGGTGGAGTTCCCGGCCCTCGCCGTGGTTGGCTCGACCGTGGCCCTGCGCGACCAGCTGTCATGGTTCGAGACCAAGCCGTTGTTCGGCTGGAACGTCCTCGTGCCCCGCACCAAGGAGCAGTCCGGCACGACCATCACCCGGTTGGAGTCCTTCGGGGCGACCGCCGAGGTCGTCCCGACGATCTCCGTCGAGCCGCCCCGCACGCCCCAGCAGATGGAGCGCGCGGTCAAGGGCCTGGTCACCGGTCGCTACGAGTGGATCGGCTTCACCTCGGTCAACGCGGTCAAGGCCGTTCGCGAGAAGTTCGAGGAGTTCGGGCTCGACGCCCGGGCCTTCGCGGGGCTGAAGATCGCGGCCGTCGGTGGCGTGACTGCCGAGGCCCTGCGCGAGTGGGGCATCGTGCCCGACCTCGTGCCCTCCGGCGAGAACTCCGCGAAGGGGCTGCTCGAGGACTGGCCGCCGTTCGACGACGTGCTCGACCCCATCAACCGGGTCTTCCTGCCGCGCGCCGACATCGCGACCGACACCCTCGTCGCCGGGCTCCAGGAGATGGGCTGGGAGGTCGACGACGTCACCGCCTACCGCACGGTCCGTGCCGCTCCGCCGGCCGCGCACATCCGCGAGGCGATCAAGGGCGGGCAGTTCGACGCGGTGGTCTTCACCTCGTCCTCGACGGTCCGCAACCTGGTCGGCATCGCCGGCAAGCCGCACCCCTCGACCGTGATCGCCTGCATCGGGCCGGCGACCGCCAAGACCGCCGAGGAGCACGGCCTGCGGGTCGACGTCCTGGCGCCCGAGGCGTCGTCCGACTCGCTCATCGACGCGCTGGCGGACTACGGCCTGGGGCTGGCCACCGCGGCTGCCGAGGCGGGCGAGCCGGTGCTGCGGCCCAGCGCCAAGAAGGCCTCGTCGCGTCGCCGGGCCACGTGACCGGCCCGTCGGCAGGGAGCCTCGCGTGACCGCCGTGCCGCCGTTGGGACCGGTCGTCCGGCCCCGGCGGCTGCGGCAGTCACCGGCGATCCGCCGGCTGGTCGCCGAGACCCGCCTGCACCCGGCTGAGCTGGTCCTGCCCGTGTTCGTCCGCGAGGGCATCGACGCGCCTGTCGCGATCTCGGCCATGCCCGGGGTCGTCCAGCACACCCTCGAGTCGCTCGTCGAGGTCGCCCGCGAGGCGGCCGACGCCGGCATCGGCGGGATCATGTTGTTCGGCGTGCCCGCGGCCAAGGACGCGGTCGGCTCCGGGGCCGATGACCCCGACGGCATCCTCAACGTCGCGCTGCGGGCCGTCGTCGACGCCGTGGGCGACCGGCTGGTCGTCATGGCCGACCTGTGCCTCGACGAGTTCACCGACCACGGGCACTGCGGGGTCCTCACCGCGGACGGCCGGGTGGACAACGACGCCACCCTCTTGCGGTATGCAGCGATGGGCCTCGCGCAGGCCCGCGCCGGCGCCCACGTGCTGGGCCTCTCGGGGATGATGGACGGCCAGGTCGGCCACGTCCGCGCGGCCCTCGACGCCGAGGGGTTCACCGACACCGTGATCCTCGCCTACTCCGCCAAGTACACCTCGGGCCTGTACGGCCCGTTCCGCGAGGCGGTGCAGTCGTCCCTCCAGGGCGACCGCGCGGCATACCAGCAGGACCCCGCCAACGCGACGGAGGCGATCCGCGAGCTCGAGCTCGACATCGCCGAGGGCGCCGACATCGTCATGGTCAAGCCGGCGACGCCGCACCTCGACATCGTGGCCGCGGCAGCGGCGATGTCGCCGGTCCCCGTCGCCGCCTACCAGATCTCGGGGGAGTACTCCATGATCGAGGCGGCCGCGGCGAACGGGTGGATCGACCGCGAGCGGGCCGTGATGGAGTCGCTGTTGAACATCCGTCGCGCCGGGGCGCAGATCATCCTCACGTACCACGCGCTCGAGGCGGCCCGCCTGCTCCGGGCATGACGAACGGGCCGGTTCCCCCGAACCGGCCCGTCGTCAGTCTGTGGAGCCCGATGGCGGGCCCGGTGGTCGTGGTGCCTGGTCAGGCAGCCTTGGTCAGCTGGATGTCCAGGTTGAGCTTGACCTTCTCGGACACCAGCACGCCGCCACCCTCGAGGGCGACGTTCCACTCCAGGCCCCAGTCCTTGCGGTTGATCTCAGCGGAGGCCTCGAAGCCGGCCTTCTCGTTGCCCCACGGGTCCGTGGCCAGACCGGTGAAGTCCAGGTCGAAGGTCACCGGCTTGGTGACGCCCTTGATGGTCAGGTCGCCCGTGAGCGAGTCCGGGGTGACCTCGGTGGACGTGAAGCTCATGGTCGGGTTGGCCTCGGCGTCGAAGAAGTCGCCGGACTTGAGGTGGGCGTCGCGGTCGGCGGAGCCGGTGTCGACAGAGTCGATCTTGGCGACGGCGGTGACCTGCGAGTCGGTGATGTCGTCGCCGACCTTGACCGTGCCCTCGAACTCCTTGAACTGGCCGCGGACCTTGGTGACCATGAGGTGGCGGGCGACGAAGCCGATCTCGCTGTGCGAGGCGTCGACCGTCCAGGTGCCGGCGGGGATGTCGTTGATGCTTGCCATGAGCTGCTCCTGTGTGAGACGGGTGCTGGGTGTCGGGCTGGGGGCCCGACCGGGTCATCTGCCTCAACATAGCAGGGCTCGTTTATATTTCAACTAACGTCTCAGGTGTCATACTTCACCCATGAGGAGCACTTCCGCCGAGCCCCGCTGGCTCAGCGACGACGAGCAGCGCGCCTGGCGTGCCTACCTGCGGGGCAGCCGTCTCATCGAGGAGGCGCTCGACCGCGACCTGCAGTCGCACGGGGTGCAGCTCACCGAGTACGAGATCATCTCGATGCTCTCGGAGTCGCCCGGGCGGCGCCTGCGGATGTCGAGCCTGGCCGACCTCGTGGTCCAGTCCCGCAGCCGCCTGACCCACACCGCCTCCCGGCTCGAGAAGCGCGGCTGGGTCGTCCGCGAGGCCTGCCTCGAGGACAAGCGCGGCGTCGAGCTCGTGCTCACCCCGCGCGGCTACCAGGCAGTCCAGGACATGGCCCGGGTCCACATCGAGAGCGTCCGCCGGGCCGTCCTCGACCCGGTCACCCCCGAGATGTTCCAGGCGCTGGGGGTCGCGATGGACGCGATCCGCGCGGCCCTCGCCCCCGAGGGCGGCGACCACCCGGCCGTGGTCGCCGAGGCCGAGGAGCAGGACGCCCTCGTCGACAGCGCCACCGGCTGACCGACCCGCCGACCCGCCGACCCGCGGGCCCTGCGTCCCTGCGGCCCGGCTCGGCCGTGGCGTGCCGCCCGACCGCCCACTGCCCCGCGCAGAGGCTCTCAGGTGCGGCTGGGAGGATGCGGGTATGACGGTCCAGCCCCCCGCCCACCCCTTCGACGCCCCGGCGTCCCAGGCGTTGCTCGACCGAGCGCTCGCCGTGACCCCCGGCGGGGTCAACTCGCCGGTGCGCGCCTTCCGCGCGGTCGGCGGCACCCCCCGGTTCATGGTCCGCGGTGACGGTCCCTACCTCACCGACGCCGACGGCCGCGAGTACGTCGACCTGGTCTGCTCGTGGGGGCCGATGATCCTCGGCCACGGGCACCCGGCGGTCCGCGAAGCGGTCGAGACCGCGGTGTCCCGGGGGTTCTCGTTCGGCACGCCGAGCGAGAACGAGGTGGCCCTCGGTGAGGAGATCGTCCGGCGGGTCGAGCCGGTCGAGCAGGTCCGGCTGGTGTCCAGCGGCACCGAGGCGACCATGAGCGCGATCCGGCTGGCCCGGGGCTACACCGGGCGCTCGCTGGTCGTGAAGTTCGCGGGCTGCTACCACGGGCACGTCGACTCCCTCCTGGCTCAGGCCGGCTCGGGTGTCGCGACCTTCGCGCTGCCCGACTCGGCCGGGGTGCCCAAGGAGATGGCCGCCGAGACCATCGTGCTGCCCTACAACGACCTCGACGCGGTCGAGGCCGCCTTCGCCCAGCGTGGCTCCGAGATCGCTGCCGTCATCACCGAGGCGTCGCCGGGCAACATGGGCGTCGTCCCGCCTGCGCCGGGCTTCACCGAGGGCCTGCGTCGCATCACCTCGGCGCACGGGGCACTGCTCATCACCGACGAGGTCATGACCGGTTTCCGGTGCAGCGAGGCCGGGTGGTTCGGCCTCGAGGGCCCGTATGCCGCGGGGGCGCCCGACCTGTTCACCTTCGGCAAGGTGATGGGTGGCGGCTTCCCCGCCGCGGCCTTCGGTGGCCGCGCCGACGTGATGGCCCTGCTGGCCCCAGTCGGTCCGGTGTACCAGGCTGGGACGCTGTCCGGGAACCCGGTCGCCACCGCTGCGGGACTGGCCACGCTGCACCAGTGCACGCCTGAGCTCTACGCCCGGCTCGGGGCGGTGGCCGACGCGATCACCGGCGGTCTGGACGAGCAGCTCGGCCGCCTCGGTGTGCCCCACGTCATCCAGCGGGCCGGGAGCATGTTCAGCGTCTTCTTCCGCGACGGCGAGGTCCGCGACTACGACGACGCCAGGGCCCAGCACGTCCCGGCGTTCGCGCGCTTCTTCCACTCCATGCTGAGCCAGGGTGTCTACCTGCCGCCGAGCGCGTTCGAGTCCTGGTTCGTGAGCGGGGCCCACGACGACACCGCGGTCGAGCGCGTCCTCGCCGCGATCCCTGCCGCGGCGTCGGCCGCCGCCGAGGCGTTTGCGACAATCGACTCGTGACCGCCCCCGAACGCACCGTCGTGCACCTGCTGCGCCACGGCGAGGTGCACAACCCCGAGGGTGTGCTCTACGGACGCCTCGACGGCTACCACCTCTCCGACCTCGGTCACGAGATGGCCCGCACCGTTGCCGACCACCTCGCCGACCACGACGTGACGGTCGTCGTCGCCTCCTCCCTGCAACGCGCCCAGGAGACGGCGACCCCGGTCGCCGAGGCACACGGCATACCGATCACCACGGACGACCGCGTGATCGAGGCGGGCAACTCCTTCGAGGGCACCCGCGTCGCCGGCATGAAGCCGCGTGACTTCCTCGCGCCACGCAACTGGAGCAAGCTCACCAACCCACTCACCCCCTCGTGGGGCGAGCCCTACGCCCAGATCGCACGCCGCATGCTGGCCGTCATCGATGACACGCGCGCCGCCGCGCGGGGCCACGAAGCGGTCATCGTGTCGCACCAGCTGCCGATCTGGACCGCGCGCAACGCCCTCATGGGCAAGCGCCTGTGGCACGACCCGCGCAAGCGCGAGTGCCGCCTGGCCTCGCTGACGACGCTCACCTACCTCGGTGACGAGCTCGAGTCCGTGACCTACTCCGAGCCGGCAGCCTCGCTGATCGCCCAGTCCCACGGGGGCACCGGATGAGCCTGCCCCGTATGCCGCGGGCGCTCGCGCTGCTCGCCGCGCCGGTGCTCGTGGTGGGCCTGTCGGCGTGCAGCCAGGACTCGAACTCCATCGCGGCGCAGGCCAAGGACGGGAGCCGCAAGGGCTACATCTCCGGCGACGGCGCCATCGAGCAGATCCCGACGGGCGACCGCAAGGCTGCCGTCGGGCTGTCGGGCACGACGCTCGACGGCAAGGAGTGGACGGTCAAGGACGCGGCCGGGCAGGTCGTCGTGCTCAACGTCTGGGCGTCGTGGTGCGCGCCATGCCAGGCCGAGGCCCCGGCGCTCGAGCAGACGTGGCAGACGTTCTCCAAGGCCGCCAAGCCCGTCCAGTTCATGGGCATCAACACCCGCGACAACCCCGCGTCGGGCATCGCCACCGCCAGGAAGCACGGGCTCACCTTCCCGTCGCTGAGCGACGAGTCAGGGGTCCTGATCCTGTCGCTGCAGGGCAAGGTCTCCGCGCCCCCCACGACGCTCGTGCTCGACAAGACCGGGCGCATCGCGGCCCGGGTCAACGGCCAGGTCAGCGCCCCCACGCTCACCGGGCTGGTCGACGACGTGCTGGCCAAGGGCTGATCCCGCCACGTGACCGCACTGCTCCCGACCCTGACGGCGCTGCCTGCTGACGTCACCGACACGGTGACCAGTGGTGCGCTGCCGGTCGCGCTCGCCGTCGCCCTGCTCGCGGGGCTGGTCTCGTTCGCCTCGCCGTGCGTGCTGCCGCTCGTGCCGGGTTTCCTCGGGTACGTCACGGGGCTGTCCGCCGAGTCGCTCGAGCAGCGTCGTCGGCACCGGATGGTGCTGGGCGCCCTGTTGTTCGTCCTCGGCTTCACGGTCGTCTTCATCCTCACCACGGCCTTCCTGGCCGGCGCCGGAGCAACGCTGGTCCGCCACAAGGGAGTCCTGATGCGGGTCGGCGGGGTGCTCGTGATCCTCATGGCGCTGGTGTTCCTCGGCGTCGGCGCGAGGGCCGGGTCGCAGCGCGAGCTCAAGGTGCACTGGCGGCCCGCGTCCGGTCTGGCCGGCGCCCCCGTGCTCGGCGCGGTCTTCGGGCTCGGCTGGGCGCCCTGCACGGGCCCCACGCTGGGCGCGGTCACGATCCTTGCGACGGCCACCTCCGACGAGTCGGCGGTGACGCGCGGAGTCATCCTGGCGGTCGCCTACTCGCTCGGCCTCGGGGTGCCCTTCCTGCTGATCGCGGCAGGGTTCGAGCGCTTCGGGGCGGTGTCCGCCTGGCTGCGCCGGCGACAGCGCGGCATCCAGCTGTTCGGCGGCGCCCTGTTGCTGCTCATCGGCGCCATGCTGGTGACCGGGGTCTGGGAGAGCTGGACCCGCTACCTGCAGACCGCGCTGGTCAACGGATTCGTGACGGTGGTCTGACATGAGCGACGAGATCACCCAGCCACGGCTCGGGGTGCTGGGGTGGCTGCGCTGGATGTGGCGCCAGCTGACCAGCATGCGCACGGCCCTCTTCCTGTTGCTGCTGCTCGCCATCGGCGCCCTGCCGGGGTCGATCTGGCCCCAGCGCAGCATCGACGCCGCCCGAACGGCCGACTACATCGCCCAGCACCCCTCGCTCGGGCCGTGGCTCGACCGGTTCGGGTTCTTCGAGGTCTATGCCTCCCCGTGGTTCGCTGCCGTCTACCTGCTGCTGTTCGTCTCGCTCGTCGGCTGTGTGCTGCCGCGCAGCGCGGTGCACTGGCGGGCGATGCGCGCGACGCCGCCTCGGGCTCCCGCACGGCTCGAGCGACTGAGCGCGCACGCCACCGTCGAGGTGTCCGGATCCACTGCGGAGGTGCTGAGGGCGAGCCGGGAGGTGTTGCGTGGCAGGCGGTTCCGTGTCCACGGCCACACCGACGACTCGCTCAGCGCCGAGAGCGGCTACCTCAAGGAGACCGGCAACCTCGTCTTCCACCTCGCCCTGATCGGCGTCATCGTCGGCGTCGCCATCGGCCACCTCTTCGGGTGGAAGGGCGACGTGATCGTCCCCGTCGGGCAGACCTTCGCGAACACCCTGTCGCGGTACGACACCTTCGCCCCGGGACCGTGGGTCGACCCCTCGACGTTGTCGCCGTTCGCCCTCACCGTCGACCGCCTCGACGCGACGTTCGAGGACACCGTGACCGGACGCGGGCAGTTCGGCCAGCCGCGTGACTTCACCGCCCACGTGACCACGACGCCGTCGCCGGGTGCCACCTCGGTCGAGGACACCATCAAGGTCAACCACCCGCTCGAGATGGACGGCGCCGGCGTGTTCCTCCTCGGCAACGGCTACGCCCCGGTCGTCACGGTCAAGGACGGCGGCGGCGACACCGTGTTCAGCGGCGCGGTGCCGTTCCTCGCGCAGGACAACAACTACAAGTCGGTCGGCGCCATCAAGGTCACGGGCGCCCAGCCCGAGCAGTACGGCTTCTCCGGGCTGTTCCTGCCGACGGCCATCATCGACAAGGAGACCGGGCCCAGCTCGATCTTCCCGGACGCCCGCAACCCCGCGCTCGCCCTCACGCTCTACGAGGGCGACCTGTTCCCGGGTGGGCGTCCGCAGTCGGTCTACACGCTCGACACCTCCGACATGACCCAGGTGACCCAGGCCAACGGCCAGCCACTGCGCATCTGGCTCCAGCCCGGCCAGACGTTCGACCTGCCCGACGGGCGGGGCTCCATCACGTTCGACCGCGTCGACCGCTTCGCGGGGCTGTCCATCCGCAACGACCCGGGCCGCTTCATCACCCTCGCTGCGGCACTCGCGGCCCTCACCGGGCTGATCGCCTCGCTCGTCATCCGCCGGCGGCGGGTCTTCGTCCGGGTTTCCCCTGCGGACGAGGCGGGTCGTACCGTGGTGTCGGTCGGTGGCCTCGCCAAGGGCGACGACGACGGACTCCAGGCAGTGGTCGACCGGGTCGCGGCTGCCGTGGCCGCACGACCATCCGAGGGAACGGACCGCACACGATGACGAACGAGACGCTGGCCGGCTACGCGAACGTGAGCCTGTACTCCGCGATGGCGGTCTTCACGATCGCCATGGTCTGCCACGCCATCTACCTGGCCGGGCTCCTCCCGGCCCGGGACCGCGCCGGCAGCCGCGAGCACGAGCTCGTGGCCGCCGGGGCCGCCGGTGGCGCGGGTGCTGACGTGCCGGGGGAGCCGGCCACGCGGCATACCGACACCGACGTGCCGCTGCGCGCACGCAAGGCCGCCGGCATCGCGGCCACCACCACGTGGCTGGGCGGGTTCCTCCTGGTCGTCTCCGTGGCGCTGCGAGGCCTCTCGGTGCAGCGGTGGCCGCTGGGCAACATGTTCGAGTTCGCCGTCATGCTGTCGATGTTCACGGTGCTGGCCTACTGCTTCTGGTCCAGCCGGCGTGACCTGCGCTGGCTCGGGCTGTTCATCACCGGGCCCGTGCTGCTCGTCCTCGGCATGGCCGTCGCGGTCTGGTACACCGAGGCCGCCGAGCTGATGCCGTCGCTGAAGAGCTACTGGCTCATCATCCACGTGACGGTGGCCGTGATCGCCACCGCCGTCTTCACGATCGCGGCTGCCGCGACGGGCATCTACCTCGTCAAGGACGCCTTCGCGCGCTCGGGTCGCAGCAGCGTGCTCGACCGGTTCCCCGAGACGACCTCGATCGAGCGCACGGCCTACGGGCTGCACATCGTGGCGTTCCCCCTGTGGACCTTCACCCTCATCGCCGGGGCCATCTGGGCCCGTCAGGCCTGGGCGTCCTACTGGAACTGGGACCCCAAGGAGGTGTGGACCTTCGTGATCTGGGTGGTCTACGCCGCCTACCTCCACTCGCGGGCGACCAGCGGCATCAGCCGCCAGACCGCGAGCTACATCTCGCTCGCCGGCTACGCGTGCATCATCGTGAACTTCACGATCGTCAACGTGTTCTTCGTCGGCCAGCACTCCTACTCGGGACTGTGAGGCTCGACCCCCATGCTGCGCTACTCGCTGCTGCGCCTGCTGATCTTCTTCGGTGTCCTGTCGCTGTTGTGGCTGCTCGGGCTGCGTGACCGGGACGAGCAGATGATGCTGCTGGTCCTCAGCGCCCTGATCTCGATGGTGCTGTCCTACTTCGTGCTGGCGCGGTTCCGCGTCGAGTCGACCCGTCGGCTCGCCGAGGCCGTCGAGCGCCGCGCGGCCGCCAAGCAGGCCCGCAGCGGCGAGTCCGACGAGGCCCTCGAGGACGCCGAGGACGAGCGCTCCGACTACCGCTGACCCGGCATTTCCCTAACCTCTGCTAGCAGGGCTTAGTGCAATCCGGACAGGCTGCACCCTGTCCGGATTGAGCCAACTTCTGCTAGCAGGGGTTGGCGGGATGGGGCCGGGTCAGGTGGCGAGGGCGTGGCTGGCCACGATCCCGGCAGCCAACAGCACGGCGTACGCGATCTCGAACAGGCCGGTGGCGGCCAGCACCGGCACCAGGTCGCGACCGGTGGCGCCGGCGCGCAGGGTCTGCAGCGGCTTCCACAGCAGGCCGAGCGAGAGCAGCGCCACGAGCGCGACGGGGTGCTGGAGGGCGATGACGACGACCATGACGACCGCGACGAGCACCAGCAGCACGTAGAACCAGCGCGTTCGGGTGTCGCCGAGGCGGACCGCCAGGGTCAGCTTGCCGCTCTCGCGGTCGGTGGGGATGTCGCGCAGGTTGTTGACCACGAGGATGGCCGACGCGATGGCGCCCACCCCGACGGCCCCGGCCAGCCCGACCCCGGTGAGCTCCTTGGCCTGCGTGTAGAGCGTGCCGAGGGTGGCCATCAACCCGAAGAACAGGAAGACGTAGACCTCGCCCAGCCCCCGGTAGCCGTAGGGGTTGTCGCCCCCGGTGTACTTCCACGCCGCCAGCACCGCCAGCGCCCCGAGCGGGATCATCACCCAGGCCTCGCTCAGGGCCACGAGCGCCAGACCCACGAGGGCCGCGAACCCGAAGAAGGCGAAGGCCATCAGCTTGACGTTGTCGGGGTTCGCGAGGTGCTGCCCCACCAGGCGGACCGGCCCCACCCGCTGCCCGTCGGTGCCACGGATGCCGTCGGAGTAGTCGTTGGCGTAGTTGACCCCGACCTGCAGCGCCACCGACACCAGCAGCGCCAGCAGCGCGAGCCCGAGGTCGACCCGCTCGAGCGGTGCGGCCGCCGCGGTTCCCACGATGACGGGTGCGACGGCGGCAGGGAGGGTGCGCGGGCGTGCGCCGGCGATCCACTGCGGGAGGGTGGCCATACGGGTGGTGTCTCGCTCTGCTGGGTCGGACTGCGGTCTGGACGGGACGCGGCGACGCGTCGGTCAGAGCCTACGGAGGAAGTCGGGGTCGTCGTCGGGGCCACGCGGGGGACGCGGTGGGTGAGTTGGACCACCCTGGGCCCGGGGCCGCTGGGGCCGTCCGGCGATGAACCACGCGATCGAACCGACGAGGGGGAACAGCAGGATCAGCAGCATCCACAGCAGCTTGGGCAGGTTGCGCACCCGCGCGTCGTCGGTCTGGATGCAGTCGACCACCGCATAGACCGTGAGCGCGATCGTGAGCAGCCAGGGCAGCAGCCGGATCATGCACCCATCGTGTCATGGCCCTCGGCGAACAGATCACGCACCGCTGCCCGGTCGGGCTTGCCCGGCCCGCGCAGGGGGAGCTCGTCGACGACCACCACCCYGCGCGGCAGGGCGTGGTCGGGCAGTATGCCGCGCAGCGCGTCCCGAAGGGCCCCCACCGTGGGCGGCGTGGCCCGCTCCCCGGCCCCTCGCCTGCGGGTGACGGCAGCGCTGACCACCTGGCCCCACTCGTCGTCGGGCGTGCCGACGACGACGGCCTCCTCGATGTCGGGCAGGGCGGTGAGCGCCTCCTCGACCAGCCGCGGGGCGACCTTGAGCCCGCCGGTGCCGATGAGGTCGTCGAGGCGGCCGTCGACGTGCCAGCGACCGGACTCGTCCTGGTGGCCGGTGTCGTCCGTCCGGAACCAGGCCCGTCCCTGCGCGTCCCGCGAGAAGGTCTCGTGGGTCAGCTGGGGGCGACCGAGGTACCCGGTGGCCAGCGTGGCGCCGCCGAGGTGCAGCCGACCCTCGGAGTCGGCGCGGATGGCGCTGGGGGACAACGGAACCCCGTCGTAGACGCAGCCACCGCTGGTCTCGCTCATGCCGTACGTGGCGACCAGGCGGACTCCCAGGGCGAGGGCGCGCCGGCGCAGCGCGGGGGTGGTCGCCGCCCCACCGACCAGCACCGCGTCGAACCCGCTGAGCGCCCGGGCCCCCTCGGGGTCGGCGAGCAGGCGGACCAGCTGGGTCGGCACCACGGAGGTGTACCGGCGGGCGTCGTCGCGGGGCATCGCGGTGGTCGCTGCCGTGAAGGCAGCGCTCGTGAACCCGGTGCTCAGGTCGACGAAGGCCGGGTCGGTGCCGGCCGCGAGGCAGCGCAGCAGCACCTGGACCCCGGCGATGTGGTGCGGGGGCATCGCCAGCAGCCACCGGCCCGGCCCGCCGAGCCGCTCGTGGGTGGCGGCGGCACTCGCGGCCAGTGCGCTCGCGGGGAGCATGGCCAGCTTGGGCTCGCCGGTGGACCCCGAGGTGCCGACGACCAAGGCGGTGCCGGCGTCGGGCACGGCACCCGCCGGCACGGGCGGCGGCGGGCTGCCCACGGCATACGGGAGGACCGCGAGCTCGCCGTCAAGGGCAAGGCGCAGCTGCGGCAGCGACTCCACCGCCGCGGGACCGGGCGCGATGGCCAGCGGCCGCAGGGAGGTCACGCGGTCAGGCTAGTCGCGCGTCACCGGTGGACGGGCGGTGGCACGGGCGGGACCATGGCAGGGGAGGCGCCATGGAACCGGACTTCGCGGCATACATCGAGCGCGTGCGCGCCCACCGGGCCGAGCTGCGCGACTCGGTCGCGGCGGTCGACGAGGCCCTCGCGTCACCCATCGCCCGAGGCGGCGCCTGGCGCGAGCGGGTGCGGGCGGCGCTGGCCGAGCTGGCGCACGACTTCCGCACCCACATCGAGCTGACCGAGGGTCCGGGCGGCATCTACGACAGCGTCAGTCGGGGCGACCCGAGGCTCGGGGGGCAGGTGGCGCGGCTCACCCGCGAGCACAAGCGCTACCGCGAGGACATCGACGCCTACCTGGCAGTGCTCGAGCACGGCGGGACCACGGCCGACCTTCCGGTGTTCCGCGAGGAGCTCACGACCCTCATGGGACAGCTGGTCCGGCACCGGCAGAAGGGCGCAGACCTGGTCTACGAGGCGTACGACGTCGACCTGGGCGGCTCTGGCTGACGCGGAGACCCGGAAAGAGGGCAGGGCGGCCGGTCAGAAGTACCAGGGGAAGGGCGACCAGTCGGGGTCGCGCTTCTCGAGGAACTGGTCGCGTCCCTCGACGGCCTCGTCGGTCATGTACGCCAACCGGGTCGCCTCACCTGCGAACACCTGCTGGCCCATGAGGCCGTCGTCGAGCAGGTTGAAGGCGAACTTGAGCATCCGCTGGGCCTGCGGGCTCTTGCCCATGATCTCGCGCGCGACCTGCAGCGCGTCGGCCTCGAGATCGGCGTGGTCGGACACGAGGTTGACGGCGCCCATCCGCTGCATGTCCTCGCCGGTGTAGGTGCGGCCGAGGAAGAAGATCTCGCGGGCGAACTTCTGGCCGACCATCTTGGCGAGGTAGGCCGAGCCGTAACCGCCGTCGAACGAGCCCACGTCGGCGTCGGTCTGCTTGAACCGGGCGTGCTCGCGGCTGGCCATGGTCAGGTCGCACACGACGTGCAGCGAGTGCCCACCCCCGGCGGCCCACCCGTTGACGACGGCGATGACGACCTTGGGCATCGTGCGGATCAGCCGCTGCACCTCGAGGATGTGCAGCCGTCCGCCCTCGGCCTTGACCCGGCGCTCGTCGACGGTCTCGGCGGTGTCGCCCGAGGCGTACTGGTAGCCCGAGCGCCCGCGGATCCGCTGGTCGCCGCCGGAACAGAAGGCCCACTTGCCGGCGCTTCCGGTGCCGTCGGGCCCCGGTCCGTTGCCGGTGAGCAGCACGACCCCGACGTCCGGCGTGCGTCGCGCGTGGTCGAGCGCCTGGTGCAGCTCGTCGACCGTGTGCGGCCGGAACGCGTTGAGCACCTCGGGCCGGTCGAACGCGATCCGCACCGCACCCAGGCCCTTGGCCCGGTGGTAGGTGATGTCGGTGAACTCGAAGCCATCGACCTCGTCCCACGCCTCGGGGTCGAAGGTCTCGCTGACGAAGGGGAGTGCGCTCACCTGCGCGAGCCTAGCCGCGCCCGGCTACGCGCTGAGGGCGGCCTCGATGTCGCCGGCGATGTCCTCGGGCGCGATCCTCGAGCCGTACCGCTGGATGACCTGGCCGTCGCGGCCGACGAGGAACTTGGTGAAGTTCCACTTGATCTTGGAGCCCAACAGGCCGCCCTTCTCGGACTTGAGCCAGTCGAACAGCGGGTGCGCGTCGTCGCCGTTGACGTCGACCTTGGCGAACATCGGGAAGGTGACGCCGTAGTTGCGCTGGCAGAACGCGCCGATCTGCGCCTCGTCGCCAGGCTCCTGGCCGCCGAACTGGTTGCACGGGAAGCCGAGGACGACCAGGCCCTGGTCGGCGTACTTGTCGAAGAGCAGCTCGAGGCCCTCGAACTGGGGCGTGAAGCCGCACTCGCTGGCGGTGTTGACCACGAGGGCGACCCGGCCGGCATACGCCGAGAGGGGCTGCTCCTGGCCCTCGAGGGTGGTCGCGGTGAAGTCGGACAAGGTGGGCATGGGGGCGCTCCTGCGGGCGGGGGACGCCGAGCGGGTCGGCGTATCGGTCGTGGGCGCGGGGGACCGCCCCGCACACACCGAGGGTAGTTCGCTGCCGAGCCGCCTGCGGATTGGGGCCAGGTCCCGCGACGCACCCCGGTCGACTCGCCAAGCGGTGAACCGATCGACTCGCCGACCCGTAGCACCCAAGGGGCATCTCCGTCCCCCAGGACGATCAGGAGGAGCACTGATGAATGCGTTGAACCGCTGGGGCGCCGCAGCCTCGGTCCTTGCCCTCGGTGCGGTCGGCGCCGTGGTCGCCGGCAGCGTCGCCACGGCCGACAACGGCAGTGACGACAGGGCCTTCACCATCACCAAACGGCTGGGCGGCTACCAGGAGGTCCTGGCCGTCTCCACCGCCGCGAGCGGCTCCGTCCGCCTGCGGGTCGACCCGGCCGCCGGCACGATCGCCTACACGGTCCGCTACGCCGACCTCGAGGGCTCCGTCCTCCAGTCCCACATCCACTTCGGCTCCCGCACGGAGGCCGGCGGGATCAGCGCGTTCCTGTGCAGCAACCTCGGCAACGGCCCCGCCGGCACGCCGGCCTGTCCTGCGGACAACCCCGGCGAGGTCAGCGGCACCCTGACCGCGGCGAGCGTGGTCGGCCCGACGGCGCAGGGCATCGCGCCCGGAGAGTTCGCCGAGCTGCTCGCGGCGATCCGGGCCGACAAGACGTACGTCAACGTGCACAGCAGCAAGTTCCCCGGAGGCGAGGTGCGCGGCCAGCTCCCCTCGCACGGTCACTGACCATTCGACCACGCGCGCCCGGGCCGCAGCCGACGGTCCGGGCGCGTCTGGTGGGATGGGGGCCATGACCGTGCCTGACCTGCCGCCGCTCGCCGAGCTGCTCGCCGGGATGCGGGTCGTCGCGATCCCGATGCGGGTCCGGTTCCGCGGGGTCGAGGTCCGTGAGGCCGCGCTGTTCGAGGGGCCGGTGGGCTGGGGGGAGTTCTCGCCGTTCCTCGAGTACGGATCCATGGAGGCATCCCGGTGGCTCGCGGCAGCGGTGGAGGCGGCGTATGTCGGGTGGCCGGCGCCGGTGCGCGACGTCGTACCGGTCAATGCGACCGTCCCGGCCGTTCGGGCCGAGCAGGTGCCCGACGTGCTCGCGCGGTTCGAGGGCGCGACCACTGCCAAGGTCAAGGTCGCCGAGCGCGGCCAGTCGCTGCGGGACGACCTGTCGCGCGTGGCCGCGGTGCGCGAGGCGATGGGTCCGGACGGCCACATCCGGGTGGACGCGAACGGCGGCTGGGACGTCCGGGAGGCGACGGACGCGCTGACCCGCCTCGCGGCATACCGGCTGGAGTATGCCGAGCAGCCGTGCGCGACGGTGACCGAGCTGCGCGACCTGCGGCTCGCGCTCGCCCGCGCGGGCACCGACGTCCTCGTCGCCGCCGACGAGTCGATCCGCAAGGCCGAGGACCCCCTGCTGGTCGCACGGCTGGAGGCCGCGGACCTCGTCGTCGTCAAGGTGGCGCCGCTGGGCGGTGTCCGTCGCGCGCTGGACCTGGTGGCCGAGTGCGGTCTGCCCGCGGTGGTCTCGTCGGCGCTCGACACCTCGGTGGGGATGGCGGCCGGCGTCGCCCTCGCCGGGGCGCTGCCCGAGCTGCGGCACGCGTGCGGCCTGGGGACCGTGGCACTGCTCGGCGGCGACGTGGCCCGGGTCCCGCTGCTCCCCAGTGGCGGGGTCCTGCCCGTCGGGCCAGCGGGGGCCACCCCGGCCGACCGGGAGCTGCTCGACCGCTGGGCGGCGCCAGCCGAGCGCGTGCGGTGGTGGGAGCAGCGGGTGCGGGACTGCTGGTCAGCGAGCTCCTGAGCGTCCTCCACTGGGCCACCCCTGCGACACGTGGCTAGAGTCGGTGGCGTGAACATCGTCTTCGTCGAGCCGGGGTTCCCCGCGAACCAACGCCGTTTCGCCCTGGCCCTGGCCTCGGTCGGTGCGAACGTCATCGGGATCGGGGAGTCCGACGAGTACGCACTCGACGACGAGCTCCGCGGTGCGATGACCGGGTACTACAAGGTCGGGTCCGTCACCGACCTGCGGGCCATGGTCGACGCGGTCCGGTTCATCCAGTCCAAGGTCTGGGTCGACGGGCTCGAGGCCACGGTGGAGGCGCACACGATGGTCGCGGCGCAGGTGCGCGAGGCGACCGGCATCCCGGGCACGTCGGTGCGGACCACGTGGCTCTGCCGCGACAAGCCGTCGATGAAGCAGGCCCTGCGCGAGGTCGGTGTGCCGACGGCCGCGTCCGCTGCCGTCGACCACGCGCACGAGGCGTGGGAGTTCGCCGAGACGGTGGGCTACCCGCTCATCCTCAAGCCGCGCGACGGCGCCGGCGCCAAGGACACCTCGCGCGTCGACAACGACGCCGAGCTGTCGCACGCCCTGACCGAGTTCGGGTCCCACGGCGCGTCGTCCATCGCCATCGAGGAGTTCGTCGAGGGCCACGAGGGCTTCTACGACACGATCGCCAAGGACGGCCACGTCGTCCACGACTGGACCACGCACTACTACCCCAACGTCCTCGAGGCGATGCGGCACCGGTGGATCTCACCGATGTTCATCACGACCAACCGGATGGCCGACTCGTCGTTCTATGCCGAGGTCTCGGCGATGGGCGCCCGCGTCATCGAGGCCCTCGGGATCCGCACCAGCGCGACGCACATGGAGTGGTTCCACGGGCCCAAGGGGCTGAAGTTCTCCGAGATCGGCTGCCGACCGCCCGGCGTCGGGTGCTGGGATCTCTACTCCGCGAGCAACGACGTCGACGTCTACCGGGAGTGGGCCCACGTCATCACGCACGGCGTGCCCGAGAACCCCATGCGGCGCCCGTACTCCGCCGGCATCGTGGCGCTGCGCCCCGACGCGAACGGCCAGATCAAGGGGTACTCCGGCATCGACGAGATCCAGGCGCGCTACGGCCAGTGGATCATCGACGGCCACTTCCCGCCGGAGGGTCACCACACCCAGGCGGTCGAGGCGGGCTACATGGCCAATGCGTACGTCCGCATGCGGCACCCCGACTACGACACCCTGCGCAGCATGCTGGACGACGTGGGCCAGACCATCCACGTGTATGCCGGGTAGTTGCGAAAACCCTTGATGCGCACCATCTTCCTCGGACCTCAACGGTTCATGACGACTGCTGGCACCGCCCTGCGCTCGCTCGGCGTCGACGGCCCGGTCGCGACCATCAACGCCGGCTGGGAGGAGCGAGAGGACGACGTCGACGAGCTCGACACCGTCCTCGGCGGCAACACGCGGCACCTGCGGCTCTACCACCGGACGTTCGACGTCATCGACAAGGACCCGGCCTTCGCCTCGGCCGCGCTGACCTTCCGCGACCGCCACGACGCGCTGCTGTCGCTCTACCGCCTGCGCCTGCAGAACGCCATGGACGGGGTCTACGCGGTGCAGCGGCGCACGCGTGACGCCGAGGCGAGCGTCCGGAGCGAGGCCGGAGTCCGCGGTGAGGCGCTCGCGCGGGGTGACGCCTCGGCCTACGGCGCGCTGGGCGACGCCATCGAGGTCGTCCGCCACGTCGATGCCTGGTATGCCGGGCAGCTCAAGGCGTTGTACGCCGACCTCGACGGGGCCTCGCCGATCGAGGCGAGCGGGGTCATCGGCTGGCACCGAGGTGAGCTCGGGGCCCTGCTGGCGGAGTCTGCCGCGCTCGTGGTGACCGGCGGGCACGTCGGCACCCTGCTGCGGGCCCTGCGGCTGTTCGCGATCCGCATCCCGGACGACCTGCCCGTGATCGCCTGGTCGGCCGGCGCCATGGCCCTGACCGAGCGGGTCGTGCTGTTCCACGACTTCGGTCCCGAGGGGGCGCAGGAGGCCGAGGTGTTCGACCGGGGGCTGGGCCGGGTGCGGGGGGTGGTGGCGCTCCCGCACGCCCGTCGCAGGCTGCGGCTCGACGACCGCGACCGGTGCGCCGTGATGGCTCGCAGGTTCACCGACCAGCACTGTCTCCTGCTCGACGACGGCACGGCGCTGGAGTTCGGGAGCAGCGGCGAGCTGCCCTCTGGCGCAAGGATCCTCGGCATCGACGGGGCGATCCACGAGATGAGCGAGGTGCTCGCATGAGTGGAGCTCGCCTGGGTGGGGCTCGCATGGGTGAGGTACTCGCATGAGTGAGGTACCCGCATGAGCGAGGGACGGCTGGCGCTCAACCGCCTGCGCGAACGCCTGCCCGTCGACGGGGCCACCATCGACCGGTTCATCGCCCGGCACGGCGCTCCCATCATCGAGGGCGAGCGGGCGACCTTCCTGTTCCGTGGCGAGGCCGACGAGGTGCGGGTGCGGCACCGGGTCGTCGGCCTGCCCGACCCGCTGCCCATGAAGCGTCTGCCCGACACGGACCTGTGGGCCGCGACGACGGTGCTGCCGACGGGGTCGCGTGTGGAGTACCAGCTCGAGACCCGCCGTGGCGACCACTACGAGACCTTCAACGACCCGCTCAACCCGCGGGTCGCGCACTCGCCGATGGGATCGAGCTCGGTCTGCGCCGCCAAGGGCTACGACGTGCCGGAGTGGGTGCACCACGACCCTGAGGCCCGGCCCGGCGAGATCGTCGAGGACACCATCCGCTCCAAGGCGCTGCGTCGCGAGCAGCCGGTCAAGCTCTACCTCCCGGCGCGCTACAACGCCGCGCTGCGCTACCCGCTGCTCGTGGTGCACGACGGCACGGACTACCTCGACTACGCCGCGATGAAGACGGTGCTCGACAACCTCATCCACCGGCTCGACGTGGCGCCCCTCGTGGTCGCCTTCGTCCCGCCGCGCGACCGGCTGCGCGAGTACCCCAACCACGCGCCGCACGCACGCTTCATCGCGCGCGAGCTGCTGCCGACCCTGGCCGAGCGACTGCCGCTCATCGACGACCCGCAGGCCCGCTGCCTCATGGGGTCCAGCTTCGGCGGCATCGCCTCGCTGTCCACGGCCGTGCGCTACCCGGGCGTGTTCGGGTCGCTGTTCCTGCAGTCGGCGTCGCTGGTGTTCACCGACATCGGCACCGACCACGGCGGTGGCCCGGCGTTCGACCCCGTCGTCAAGTTCGTCAACCGCTACCGCGCCAAGCCGACGGCACCGGTCGAGCGGGTCTTCATGAGCTGCGGCATCTACGAGCCCCTGATCGCCCCGAACCGCGCCATGGTGCCGGTCCTGCGTGGGGCGGGGATGACGGTGAAGTACGTCGAGGCCCGTGACGGGCACAACTGGGAGGACTGGCGCGACCGCCTGCGCGACGGGTTGTCGTGGCTGTTCCCGGGGCCGCAGAAGTTCGTGTACGAGTGAGGAGCGCAAGGATGGGCACCAGCCGCGCAGTACGAGCTCGCAGGAGGCAGTCGTGAAGGTCACCGAACGCTGGCGTTCCGACCGCATGGGACGGGACATCTCCCTGGTCCGCTGGGGCCACTACGGCGTCCCGGTCCTGCTGTTCCCCACGGCCGGCGGTGACGCCGAGGAGGTCGAGCGGCACCGGCTCGTCGGCACCCTCGCGCCGATGATCGAAGCAGGCCGCATCAAGGTCTACTCCTGCGACAGTGCGGCCGGGCAGGCACTCCAGCGCGACGAGGGCTCGCCCGCCCACCGGATGTGGCTGTTCAACCAGTACCACCAGGCCATCGCGGAGGAGGTCGTCCCCGCGATCCACGCCGACAGCTCGCCGCAGTCGGTCGTGGTGGCCGGCGCCTCGATCGGCGCGTTCAACTCGTACGCGATGATCTGTCGCTACCCCCACCTGTTCTCGGCAGCGGTGTGCATGAGCGGGACGTACCACGTCGAGAAGTTCATGGGCGGCGACACCACCGAGGACTGGTACTTCGCCTCGCCGCTGCAGTTCCTGCCGGGGCTCGAGGGGCCTGCGCTCGACATGCTGCGGCGTCGGCGGGTCATCCTCGCCTCGGGCAGCGGCCGGTGGGAGGACGTCGGCGAGTCGTGGGCGGCCGCCGACGCGTTGGGCCGCAAGGGCGTTCCCAACCGGGTCGACGACTGGGGCGACCGCTACGACCACGACTGGCCGACCTGGTGGGAGATGCTGCCGCTCTACCTCGACGACCTGGTGCCGTGACGGATCCTTCCCCGTCCCTCACCGAACGGCTCGCGGCGGCCGTCGACGCCGGTATGCCGCGTTCCCGCGCCGACCTCGAACGCCTCGTCACGCTCCGCTCGGTCGCCAACCCCGCGATCGAGCCCGCGAGCGAGTGCCGGGCCGCAGCGCAGCTCGTCGGCGAGCTGTTCACCGAGGCCGGGGTCGACGGTGTCGAGGGGCACGAGACCCCAGACGGTTCCGTCGCCGTCGTGGGGCGCACCCCGGGTCCGGAGGGGGCGCCGACGGTCCTGCTGTACTCGCACTACGACGTGGTGCCGGTCGGCGACCTCGCGGCGTGGGGGTCCGACCCCTGGGTCCTGACCGAACGCGACGGCCGTTGGTACGCAAGGGGTTCCGCAGACTGCAAGGGCAACCTGGTCGCGACGCTCCTGGCGCTGCGCGCACTGCGGGAGGTCGCGGGTTCGTGGCCCGTCGAGGTCGCGGTGGTCTGCGAGGGCTCCGAGGAGCAGTCGAGCGGGGGCATGGAGGCCCTCGCCCGGGCGCGGCCCGACCTCGTCCGGTGCGATGCGCTGCTGCTGGCCGACACCGGCAACGTCGAGGCCGGACTGCCCACGTTGACCACGTCCCTGCGCGGCACCGGAAGCGTGCTGATGACCGTGCGCACGATGGCTCACGCCGCGCACTCGGGCATGTACGGCGGCGCTGCGCCCGACGCCCTCCAGGCGCTGCTGACCGCGCTGGCCAGCCTGCGCGACGAGACCGGCGAGACGACGATCGACGGGTTGGCCCATGACGGCGTGTGGGAGGGCGCGGCCTTCGACGGTGCGCGTTTCCGTGACGACGCCGCACTGCTCGACGGCGTCGAGCCGCTGACCGGCACCGGCTCGATCGGGGACCTGCTGTGGGCTCGCCCAGCGGCCACGGTGCTGGCCATCGACTGCCCGCCGATCTCCCAGGTGACCGCTGCCGCGCAGGGCGAGGCCCGCGCCGTCGTCAACCTGCGGGTGCCGGCCGACACCGACCCCCAGGCCGCGCAGGACCTGCTCATCGCCCACCTGCGGGCCCACACCCCGTTCGGTGCCCACGTCGAGCTCAAGCCGGTCTCGCTGGGACACGGCTTCCGYGCGCGCGCGGACGGGCCGGCATACGCCGCCATGGAACGCGCGATGCGCACGGCCTTCGGTCGGGAGCCGGTGACCACCGGGCAGGGCGGGTCGATCCCCTTGGCCACGGCCCTGGCCGAGCTCGTCCCCGAGGCCGAGATCATGCTGCTGGGTGTCGAGGAGCCGGCCTCGCACATCCACGCGCCGAACGAGAGCGTCGACCCGGACGAGCTGCGCCGCACGGCGCTGGCGCAGGCCCTGTTCCTCGCCGACCTCGGTGGGTTGCGGTGAGGATCCGCTGGGTCTGGGCCTTCCTCGACCTCCCCGAGGACGGCTTCGAGCAGGCTGTCGGGTACTGGCGCTCGGTGACCGCGACGACCCTCTCTCCGTGGCGGGGTGAGCGGCAGGAGTTCGCGACCCTCCTGCCCCCGCAGGGCGACCCGTGGGTCAAGGTGCAGCGCGTCGGGGGCCCGGGTGGGGTGCACGTCGACCTCGACGTCGAGGGCCCGCTCGAGGACGCCCGCGACCAGGCGCGTGGGCTCGGGGCGCAGGTCCTCGCCGAGGTGCCCGACGACGACGGGGTACTGGGGGTGGTGGTGTGCCGCTCGCCCGGTGGCTTCGTCTTCTGCCTCACCCGCTGGCACCCGGACGAGACCGCCGCCGGCCAGGTCCGCGCGGGGGCGCAGAGCCTGCTCGACCAGGTGTGCCTGGACGTCCCCGCGTCCCGGTATGACGACGAGCTCGCCTTCTGGTCGGCCCTCACCGGGTGGGAGCTGCGGCGGGGGAGCGTGCCGGGCTTCACGAGCCTCACCCGGCCGGACGGCATACCGGTGCGGTTGCTGGTGCAGCGGCTCCTCGAACCCACCGGTGACGTCCGGGCGCACGTCGACCTCGCCTGCCTCGACCGCGAGGCCGAGACGCAGCGGCACACGACCCTCGGAGCCACGGTCGAGCGGGTCGAGTCGCGGTGGACCGTGCTCGTGGCCCCGGGTGGTCGGCGCTACTGCCTCACCGACCGCGACCCCGCGACCGGTCTGCCCGGCTGAGCGAGCGCGCGATGGGCAGGTCACGCGCCGGCCGCGTCCACAGCGCGGCTGGGCCGTGCCGGGCGTCCACAGGGACGGCCTGACGGGTGGGTGGCAGGCCCTGCGGACGGCAACGTGGAGGCATGACGGGGCAGGGAGAGCACCTCCGGCGGCTGGCGACCGGGGTGCGGGACGCGGCTGAGCGGCTGCGGTCCGCGGCGCGCACGGTCTCGTCGGCCCGGTCGGTGACGTGGGAGTCGGCGGCGGCCGAGGCCTTCCGC
>NZ_JBFUEO010000030.1:0-41999 GCF_056403935.1 Pedococcus sp. P2_E4
GCGAGACCCACAGCACTGCCCGCGCCTGCACGTCGGGCACCGCCGCGAGGGTCGTCGGCAGCGCGGCGACCGTGGCGTCGTCCAGCAGCACCGTGGCCCAGGTCAGGTCACCGGCGTTCGGCACCACGAGGTCGGCGCGCGGCCCGTCGCGAAGGGCCGCCACGGGTGTCGAGGACCCCGTCAGGGTCACCGACTCGCGGAACACCTCGGCGCCGTCGCGGAAGCCGGCCACGTCGAACGTGTGCGGTCGCTCGGCGGGGAACTGCTGTGGCACCGTCCGGTGGATCGTGCCGGACTCCTGGTCGACCGACAGGACGTCGACCCCCGCGGTCAGCAGCCAGGCGCGGCTCCAGGGCTCGAGGTCCCGGCCACTGGCCGCCTCGATGGCAGCGAGGAAGTCGGCGAGCGTGCCGTTGCCGAAGGCGTTGTCCTGCAGGTATGCCGTCACCCCGGCGATGAACGCCTCGTCACCGATGTGGGCGATCAGCTGCCGCAGGGTGGAGGCGCCCTTGGCGTACGAGATGCCGTCGAAGTCCTGCAGCGCCGCCTGGGCGTCGCGCGCGGCCGACCCTGCCACGGGGTGCGTCGAGGGGGTGCGCTCGGCGGCATACCCCCAGGCCTTGCGGGCAACGCTGAAGTCCACCCACGCGTCGTCGAACTCCGTCGCGTCGACGCAGGTGCGGTGGGCCATGTACTCGGCGAACGACTCGTTGAGCCACAGGTCGTCCCACCACTGCATGGTGACGAGGTCGCCGAACCACATGTGCGCCATCTCGTGCGTGATGGTGTTGCTGCGGGCGAGCAGCTCGTCGCGCGCCGCCGCGCCGCGGAAGACCATCGTGTCGCGGAACGTCACACAGCCCGGGTTCTCCATCGCGCCGGCGTTGAACTCGGGGACGAAGACCTGGTGGTACTCCCCGAACGGGTACCGGATGCCGAACAGCTGGTGGTAGTAGTCGAAGCTCGCCTTGGTGACCTCGAGCATCTGCGGCGCCTCCCGTTCCAGGGCCTCCTTGAGCGAGGCGCGCGCGTGGATCCCGAGCGGTATGCCGTCGTGCTCGTCGAGCACGGACGTGTAGGGCCCGGCACAGACCGTGACGAAGTACGTCGCCAGCGGCTTGGTCGGCTCGAGCTCCCACCGCCCCGGAGCCACCTGTCGGGCCGCTCCGTTCCCCACGACGAGCCAGGCCTCCGGGGCGGTGACGGACACGGCATACGGGGCCTTGAGGTCGGGCTGGTCGAAGCACGCGAACACGCGCGGGCCGGCGTCGAGGAACAAGTGGCCATAGACGTAGTGCTCACCGTCGGCGGGGTCGACCGCACGGTGCAGCCCCTGGCCGTCCCGGCTGTAGGTCATGACCGCCTCGCACTCGAGGACGTTCTCGGCGGCGAGGCCGGTCAGGGTGATCCGGCCGTCATCGAGACCCGCGACGTCGACGGGGTCACCGTTGAGGGTCAGCGACACCAGCTCGCCCGGCTTGACGTCGAGGAACGTGCTCGCCCCGGCCTCGGTGCACCGGAACGTGATCCGGACGGAGGAGCCGAAGACCTCGGGTCCCCGGTCGAGGTCCAGGTCCAACTCCATCCGGTCGACGGCCAGGAGGTCGGAACGCAGGCGCGCTTCTGCTCGCGACAGTGAGGGCATGCCCACGATCTAACCAGTGGCTGCTGGGTGCCCGGTCCGCCTGGCCCCCCTGGCCCGATCGGGTGGCGACTGATGACCCCGCTGGGCCATTCCCGCGCCCTCGCCCGCGGACGAGGATCGGAAACGGTCTCCCCTGGCGGACAGGGGCACAGGGACCGTACGAAGGGAGCGAGCAATGCGTCGGATCGGGTGTCTTGTCGCAGCAGCGGCACTGGCCGCGTTCGCTGGAGTGGCCGCACCATCCGCGGCCACGGCGGCCGGCAGCGGGTTCATCGGAACGTGGGAGTCGACCGACACGGACGGCAGCCACCAGGTCCAGACCATCACCGGCTCACCCGGCGGGTCGCTCACCCTGCGCTACTACGACGACAGCGCCAACGTCTGTGGCGGCCCGCCCGCCCGGTTCGCAGGACACGGGTCCACGCAGGACGACACCCTGGTGGTCACGGGCGTCCTCGTCTGCGTTCCCGGGGGCAACATCTTCGGCCGGATCTCCCTGGAGGTCACCTACGTCCCCGGGGCGGATGTCCTGACCGACCCCAGCGGGGTCGTGTGGACCCGCCAGTGAGGCCCGACAGTCCCTGGGCGCACGAGAGCCCCCGACCTTGGCGGTCGGGGGCTCTCGTCAGGTGGAAGCCTGATCAGACGATCGAGACCTTCTCAGCCTGGGGGCCCTTGGGGCCCTGCGTGATGTCGAACTCGACACGCTGTGCCTCGTCGAGCGAGCGGTAGCCGCTGGACTCGATCGCGCTGTAGTGCACGAAGACGTCGGGGCCGCCGCCGTCCTGGGCGATGAAGCCGAAGCCCTTCTCAGCGTTGAACCACTTCACTGTTCCCTGTGCCATGGGATATCTCTTTTCATAATGGCCGACGCGGCCCACGGATGTGGACCACCAGCTGCGACATCACCGCGACACGGAACAAAGCCGATGTATGAAAAATGGGCCCACGGTTTGGCGGGCCCATCTCACGAGGAACTGCAACTGCGACCAGTGTAACCGGGTTCTGCCCAGTTGTGTTCCACCGGGGCCGAGCGGCTGGTTCGGGGCGCCGCCGCTCAGCGCTGACAGGCGCCGCCGCTCAGCGTGACGGTCGCCGTTGCTCAGCGCTGGCGGAAGCCGTAGGCCTGCTGCTCGAGGCGGGCGATGCGCTCGGTCATGGGCGGGTGCGTCGAGAAGAAGCGCGACACGTCCTGGGGCCGGAACGGGTTGGCGATCATCATGTGGCTGGAGTTCTGGATCGCCGGGGTGGGCTGCAGAGGCGCCTGCTGGACGCCGGTCTCGAGCTTGCGCAGCGCCGACGCGAGTGCGAGCGGGTCGCCGGTCAGCCGGGCCCCGTCCTCGTCGGCGTCGTACTCGCGCGTCCGGCTGATCGCCATCTGGATGATCATCGCCGCGAACGGCGCCAGCAACGCCATCGCGAGCAGCGCAATGGGGTTGGGACGGTCCTCGTCGTTGCCGCCGCCACCGAACATGCTCGCGAACATCAGCATCTGCGCCACCGAGGTGATCACGCCGGCGATGGCCGCCGCGACCGAGCCGGTGAGGATGTCGCGGTTGTAGACGTGCATCAGCTCGTGCCCGAGCACCCCACGCAGCTCGCGCTCGTCGAGCAGGCCCAGGATGCCCTCGGTGCAGCAGACGGCGGCGTTCTCGGGGTTGCGGCCGGTGGCGAAGGCGTTGGGGGCCGCGGTCGGGCTGATGTAGAGCTTGGGCATCGGCTTGCCGGCGGCGGTCGAGAGCTCGCGGACGATGCGGTACATCGCCGGGGCCTGCGCCTCGCTGACGGGGTAGGCGTGCATCGCCTTGATGGCGAGCTTGTCGGAGTTCCAGTAGCCGTAGAACGTCATGCCGACGCCGAACAGTGCGAACAGCCAGATGAAGGACGCGTTGCCGGTCGAGCTCGCGATGAGCCCGCCGATGCCGAGGAGCATGGCGAAGATGCCGGCGAAGAGGGCGGCGGTCTTGAGCCCGTTGAAGTGGTTGTGCATGCTCCCATTAACGCAGACGCCGGGCGCGCCGTTCCGAGGCCCGGGGCACAGCGCGTCAGGTGGTGAGGCCGAACACCAGCTGCGGCAGCACGCTCGTCGCGACCAGCACCACGGACGACAGCACCAGAGCCGCGAGCGCCGGCCTGGGGACCCGCCGGATGAGCGATCCAGCCGGTCCCTCGTCCGGGTCCCGGAGCAGGATCGCGAACCAGCGCAGGTAGACGGCCACGCCGATGACCGCGTTGGCCACGGCGACCAGGGCGAGCGCCCACTGCTCGGCCCCGACGACCGGGCGCAGCGCGACGACCTTGGCGACCAGTCCCACCACGCCCGGGGGCAGTCCCGCGAGCGAGACCAGGGCCAGCGCGAGGGTTCCCCCGAGCAGGGGGTGCGAGCGCAGCAGACCGGTGTATGCCGCGAGGCTGCGCCGGTCGCGCGTCGACCCTCGGGCGGGCGTGGACGAGGTGACGACGTGGACGACACTGAACGCGACGAGGGTCGCGACCACGTAGGCGAGCAGGTAGCCGCCCGACGCCGCCGGCGACTCGTCGGCCATCGCCGACAGGGGAAGGACCACCCACCCGGCCTGGGCGACGGTCGACCAGGCCAGCAGTCGGACCGGGTCGTCCTGCACGAGGGCCAGGACGTTGCCCACGGTCATGGACACCGCCGCCAGCAGCCCGAGGGCCACCAGCACGGGTGCGTCGACGTCGGCCAGGGGGCGCACCACCACGAGCAGCGCGGCGAGCGCTGCGACCTTGGAGGTCCCGGCGAGGAAGGCTGCCACGGGGTCTGACCCACCGGCATACGCCTGGGGGGTCCAGGCGTGGAAGGGGACGAGGGAGAGCTTGAAGCCCACCCCGCCGAGCAGGAACAGGACGCCCAGCACGAGGACGGCACGGCGGTCGGCGTCCGCGAGCGCCGCCTCGGCGGCGGCCGCCGAGAACACCGCCTCACCGGTGGCCACCAGCCACAGGGCGGCGCCCAGCGCAACCATCGCGAACGACACCACCGAGGTCGTGAGGAGGGCCAGGGCGCCGCGGGCTGCTGCCCAGGTGCCCCGCAGGGCGACCAGCGCGATCGCCGGCAGGGTGGCCAGCTCGAGGCACACGAGCCATGAGCCGAGGTCGCTGGCCCCGGCGACCCCGCACGCGCCGGCTGTCGCGGCGAGGACCAGCGAGACGACGACAGCCGGACCGCCACGCAGCCCGTCGGTGCGCTCACCTGTGGGCCAGGCCAGGAGCAGCACGACGGCCGCGGCACCGAGCGCCGCCAGCTGCAGTGCGCTCGCGAGGACACCCGCCTCGTAGAGGCAGGCGCCGTCGACGGCGGGGATGCACAGCGTGCGCACGGGGTCCGACACCAGCCGGCCGTCGGACCCGAAGACGGGCAGGGGACCGCCCGCGTTGCCGACGGCTCCCGGCACCGCGGCGACCAGCCCGACGGCGAGCGCCACGAGGCCCACGACGGGGTGGAACCGTTGCAGCCGGGGGAACAGCGCGTCGACCAGGAGGATGAGCACCGCCCCCAGGGCCGGCGCGAGCACCGGCGTGAGGGCGAGCCAGTCGAAGGACACGACCCCGGGTGCGGCCGCCGCCGCTGCGAGCGCGGTGCTCACGAGCCCGCCCCGAGCAGGGTGGTGACCGCGTCACCCGTCATCGCCAGCAGGGGGCCAGGTGCCACGCCGAGCGCGACGGTCGCGGCCACGAGCACGGCCACGACGTCCCACTCGCTGTCGCGGCTGTCGGTGATGGACGGCTCGGTGCGCTCCCCCGCCCAGACGGTGCGGGCGACGCGCAGGCTGTAGGCCGCGGCGAGGACGGTGCCCAGGGCGGCCACGACGGCGAGGGTGCGGAACAACGCGAGGGGGCGGCCGTCGGCCGGTGACCACGCGGCATACACGGCGAGGAACTCGCCCCAGAACCCGGCGAGGCCGGGCAGCCCCAGCGAGGCCGCGAGGCCGACGACCAGCGCGAAGCCCAGCCGGGGCGTGACCTCGCGCAGTGCGGCCCGCGCCGTCGTGAGGTCGGCACTGCCCCAGCGTTCCTTGAGGCCGCCGACCACGACGAACAGCAGGGCGGAGACGACGCCGTGCGCGACGTTCGCGAACAGCGCGGCCTGCAGCCCCGTCCGGGTGCCGCTGGCAAGCCCCAGGACGACGAAGCCCATGTGGGCGACGCTGGAGTACGCGACGAGCCGCTTCAGGTCCCGCTCGACGAGGCAGGCGAGGCCTCCCCAGAGGATGCCGATGCCACCGAGCACGGCCAGGACGGGCGCGACCCGGGCGAACCCGTCGGGGACCGAGGCGAGCGGTAGCCGGACCAGGCCGTACGTGCCCATCTTGAGCAGCACCGCGGCCAGCAGCACCGACCCCGCGGTGGGGGCGGTCGTGTGGGCGGGCGGCAGCCAGGTGTGCAGGGGGAAGACCGGGACCTTGACGGCCAGCCCCGCGACGAGCAGACCGGCGACGACCACCTGGGTGTGGACGGGTATGCCGTGCCCGCCGCCCTGCGCGAGCACGTCGAGGTCCGAGGTGCCGGCCTGGGTGACGAGGGCGAGGATGCCGACCAGCATGAGCGTCGAGCCGAACGCGGTGTAGAGGACGAAGCGGCCCCCGGCGTCGGCGCGGGCACCGGGGTCGTGGGGGTCGCCGAAGCGGCTGATGAGGACCCACATCGGCACGAGGACGAGCTCGAAGGCGATGAAGAACAGCACCGCGTCGCGGGCGTAGAACGTCGCGAGCGCCCCGAACTCGACGAGCAGGAGGCAGCCGTGGAAGGCGCCGGTCGTCCCCCCGGTCGGGGGTCGGTCCATGGTGTGTAGGACGACGCCCACCCCGAGGACGGCGGTGAGCAGCAGCAGGGGGGCGCTGATGCCGTCGACCTCGAGCTGCCAGCGCAGCCCCAGGCTGGGCACCCAGGCCCGGTCGACGGTGGGCCGCAGGATGACGGCCAGGAGGACGGCGGCCAGGGTGACGACACTCGCGGCGGTCGCGAGGAGGTTCGCGGGACGGTGCGCGAGGCCCCTCCCGGCCGTGAGCAGCCAGACGGCGACGGCGACCGGCACCACGAGGCTGAGGAGGATCACCACAGCGCCACCCCCGCGAGGGCCACGGCGACGACGCCGGCGGCCACCCAGGCCAGGGCCGAGGCGGCGCGTTCGGTCGAGTGCACGCGGTTGCCGCCCCGCCCGCCGATCATGGTCGCGGCAGCGGCCCCCCGCACGTACGCGTCGATCACCTCACGGTCGAGGAAAACGACGAGGCGGGCGAGCGCCAGCACCGGGGCAGTTGCGGCGACGTACAGGCGGTCGACACCGAACCCGTTGTCGAACAAGGGGATTCGTGCGCCGACGAGTCGCTCCGCAGGATCCTCCCCCCGCGCCGTGCGGGCGATCGCGAAGCCCGCCCCGGCGATGAGCAGGAGGCTCAGCAGGGCCATCCACCAGCTCACGTGGGTGCCCAGCTCGACCAGCGGGGTGAAGACCACGAGCCCACCGAGCACCGTCAGGACCACCAGTGCGGTGACCACTGCGCGAACCCCGAGCCCGGCCTTGTCGGCCTCGTGGCGCTCGATGTCTGCCGAGTCGAGGTCATCGAGGACGACCCAGGCGCGCATGCAGTAGGCGGCAGTCAGCACGACCGTGACGAGGGCCGCTGCCAGGACGAGCCAGCCACGGACCTCTCCGGCCCCGGCGCCCGCCTCGGCCGCGGCGAGTACGTGCTCCTTGGAGGCGAACCCGACCAGCGGGGGGACCCCTGCGAGCGAGAGCAACCCGACGAAGAGCGCCGGGCGGATGAAGAGGTGGCCGCGCAGGCCGCCGCGCAGGGTCGTGGCCGCCGTCCCGCCGACGATGACGCTCAGCCAGCCGATCGCGAGGAACAGCAACGCCTTGAAGAAGGCGTGCGAGTAGAGGTGGAGCACCCCGGCGCCCGGCCCCTCGTCGGCCGGCGCCACGGCGAGCGCCGAGAGCATGAGGGCCACCTGGCTCAGCGTGGAGTACGCGAGGAGCCGCTTGAGGTCGCTCTGGCCGAAGGCCAGCAAGGCAGCCCAGACCATCGTCACGGCCGTGCTGACGGCCAGCAGCCATCGGGCGCCGTCGGCGACGACGAGCAGGTCGAACAGCTGGGCCAGCACGAAGGTGCCAGCCGCGACCATGGTCGCCGCATGGATCAGCGCGGACGCCGGGGTGGGGCCTTCCATGGCGTCGGGGAGCCAGTCGTGGAACGGCACCATGCCCGACTTGCCGAGGATGCCGACGACCAGGAGCACCATCGCCAGGGTGAGCACACCCCGGTCGGGGGCGACGCAGGCACCGGCGTCGGGGCAGTCCTGCACGGGCCCCCACTCCTGCAGGACGCGGGCGTAGGCCGTGGACCGGACCTGCGCGGCCAGGATCACCACGCCGAGCACGAAGCCCACGTCGGCGAACCGGGTCACGAGGAACGCCTTGAGCGCCGCGCGGCGGGCGGACTCCTTGCGGCTCCAGTGGCCGATCAGCAGGTACGAGCACCAGCCCATGACCTCCCAGCCGACGAGGGTGAGGACGAGGTCGGCGGACTGGACGGTCAGCAGCATGCCTGCGCAGAACAGCGAGACGGTGGCGGCGAAGATGCCGTAGCGGTCGTCGTCGCGCAGGTACCAGGCGGCGAAGACCTGCACGGCCAGGCCGACGATCCCGACCACTACGGCGATGAGGGCGGTGGCGTCGGTCGCCTGCAGCTGCAACGGGATCCGCAGGCTGCCGGTCTCGAGCGCGGGGACGGTGCCGATGACGTGCGCCGGGCCGTCGGCGTGGACGCCGACCATCTGGATCAGCGCAGCCAGCAGGGTGATGGCCGCGACGCCGGTCGCCACGAGGCGTGCCATGGCGTCCCGCCCCCGGGCGAGCAGCAGTCCCGCCAGCGCGGCCAGCGCCGGCAGCAGCACCACGAGCCGGACGGACGTCGCGGTCACCGCACGACCCGCTGCTCGGCGTCGGCGCTGGCGTCCACGGCCTCCGTCAGGTCGATCGTGCCGCGCTGCCGGAACACGGCGAGGACCACCGCGAGCGCCACGACCACCTCGGCCGCGGCGATCGTGATCACGAACAACGTCAGCACGGCGCCGGCCGCCCACCGGTCACCGGCACCGGCAGCAACCGAGACGAGCAGCAGGGTGGCGGCGTTGAGCACGAGCTCGACGCCGATGAGCACGAGGACCGCATTGCGCCGCGCCAGGATGCCGTACGTGCCGAGGCCGGCGAGGACCGCGGCCAGCAGGTAGGGGCCGAGCAGGTGGATCACCGCTCGCCCCCCGCCAGGCGCGAGACGGCCAGGGCGGCTATGAGCGCGACCAGCAGCAGGAGGGACAGGACCTCGAACGGCCAGACCCAGGTGCCGAAGAGCTGCTCGGCGAGCTCACCCGTGCGGGTCTCGTGCCGTGGCACTGCCGCTCCGGTGAGGGGGACGAGCGCCGACGCGAGCAACGCCGTCACCGCTGCGCCGAGCACGGCGGCCAGCACGCGGTGCAGCCGGCTGGTGGACACCTCGGGGTTCGGGCCGATGGGTGCGCGCGTCAGCATCAGGGCGAACAGCACCAGCACCACCACGGCGCCGACGTAGACGAGCAGCTGCACGAGCGCCACGAACTCGGCGCCGAGCACGAGGTAGCAGCCGGCCACCGAGCCGAGGCACAGGACGAGCCACAGGGCGGCGTGCACGACGTGGCGCGTGGTCACGGCGAGCAGGCCGCTGACCGCGGCGATCAGCCCCACCGCGGCGAAGGCCACGTCGAGCGACGTCACGTGACCTCCTCGTCCGCCGCTCCCACGACCCGGGTGGGTGGCGTCGCTGACCGCGGGACGCGGGCCGGCTTGGCGCTCGCCGCAATCTCCGCGGGTTCGGCCGCGTGCTCGTCGAGGGCTGACGGCGGGGGCACCGTCGGCATCCACTGGCCGAGCCGGCCCTTCTCGTGGAGCAGGTCCCGGATGTCGAGCTCGGAGTACTCGAACTCGGGGCTCCAGTGCAGGGCGTCGAACGGGCAGACCTCGATGCAGATGCCGCAGTACATGCAGAGGCTGAAGTCGATGGCGAACCGGTCGAGCACGTTGCGCTGGCGTTCGCGGCCGCCTGGGGTGGTCGCCGGGATCGTCTCCTTGTGGGAGTCGATGTAGATGCACCAGTCAGGGCACTCGCGCGCGCAGAGCATGCACGAGGTGCAGTTCTCCTCGAGCAGCGCGATGACCCCGCGGGTGCGCGGCGGCAGGTGCGGCGGCGCATCGGGGTACTCGGCGGTGTGGGTGGGCCGGGCCATGGTCCGCGCCGTGGTGGCCAGTCCCTTGAGGATGCCCGGCAGGCCGATGCCGGGCAGCTTCTGCTCGTCGTCGCTCATGCCGTCACCACCACCCACACACCGGTCAGTGCGAGCTGGGCGAGGGCCAGCGGCACCAGGACGAGCCAGGCGAGGCGCTGCAGCTGGTCCTCTCGCAGCCGCGGCCACGCCACCCGCAGCCAGATCACGAGGACCGCGATGCAGAACCCCTTCAGCAGCGTCCACACGACCCCGAGCTGGTCGCTCGCCAGACCACGCCAGCCCCCGAGGTAGAGCACGGCGAACAACAGGGACATGACGACGATGCCGGCGTACTCGCTCAGCAGGAAGAACGCGAACCGCAGCCCGGTGTACTCGGTGTAGGCGCCGAACACGATCTCGGAGTCGGCCACCGGCATGTCGAACGGCGGCCGCTGCAGCTCGGCGACGGCGGCGACGAGGAACACGACGGCGCCGGGCAGCTGCCACAGCAGCCACCACGGCGACCACGCCTGCGCGATGCCACCCAGCGACAGCGACCCGGCGGCAAGGCAGACGCTCGCGACCGCCAGCACCAGGGGCAGCTCGTAGGACAGCAGCTGGGCGGCGGCCCGCATCGCGCCGAGCAGCGAGTACTTGTTGGCGCTCGCCCACCCGGCCATGAGGGTCCCGAGGATGCCGACCGCGGTCACCGCGAGGACGAACACGGCGGAGCCGGGCAGGTCGGCGGCGACGACCTCGGCGCTGAGGGGGATCACGGCCATCGCGACCAGGTACGGGATGAGCGCCACGGCGGGGGCGAACCGGAACACCCGACGGTCGGCCGCGGCCGGGGTGATGTCCTCCTTCTGGACGAACTTCACCCCGTCGGCCACCAGCTGGGCCCACCCGTGGAACCCCCCGGCATACATCGGGCCGAGGCGCCCCTGCATGTGCGCCATGACCTTGTGCTCGGTCTGGCCCACGAGCAGTGGCAGGACGAGGAAGGCGGCGAGCGTTCCCACCGCACGCACAGTGACGTCGAGGGCGTCGTTCACCGTGGCCCCCACTCGGGGTCGGGGACGCCCGGCGCGCTGACCCGGCGGCGACCCGTCGGCTTGGCGTGCTCGCTCTCCCCGGGCTCCTTGGCGCCGGGCCACTGCTTGGACGCCCGAGCCGCGAGGACGAACGACTTGCGCAGCGGGGTGCCCTCGAAGCCGTCGGGAAGCAACAGCGGTCGCAGTCCCTGGCCCGTGCCGTCGTCGAAGCCCTCGAAGTCGAGCCCGAACATCTCGTGGGTCTCGCGCTCGTGCCACGCCGCACCGCGGAAGACCCCGGTGATGCTCGCGAGCGCCTGGCCCTCGGGCACCCGCGTCCGGATCATGATGCGGCGCAACGCTCCCGGCGTCGAACCGTCGAGCAGGTGGCAGACGACGTCGAGGCCCGCGGCCTCGTCCGCGTCGGCCTGGTCGACTGCCGTGAGCCAGTCGAAGAACGTGTATGCCGCGTCGCGCGCCTCCGTGACCGCCTGCACCCAGTCGGCGGGGTCGACCTCGCGACGCTCGAGGCTCTGCCGGTCGGTCACGACGACGCCTCGGGTGGGGCCAGCAGCCCGCGCGTGACCTCACCGGCGCTGGCGGTGCGGTGGCCTGCGTACTTCGCGCGGATTCCCTTGGTGGACAAGGACTCCGAGGCGATCTTCTCCTGGAGCTTGAGGATGCCCTGCAGCAAGGCCTCTGGGCGCGGCGGGCATCCGGGGACGTAGACGTCGACCGGGATGATCGTGTCGACGCCCTTGGTGACGCAGTAGGAGTCCCAGTAGGGACCGCCGGAGTTGGAGCAGGCGCCGAACGAGATGACGTACTTGGGCTCGGGCATCTGGTCGTAGAGCCGGCGCACGGCTGGGGCCATCTTGTCCGTCACCGTGCCGCTGACGACCATGAGGTCGGCCTGTCTCGGGCCGGGGGCGAAGGGGATGACGCCGAGCCGGATGAAGTCGTGCCGCGCCATCGAGGCCGCGATGAACTCGATCGCGCAGCAGGCGAGGCCGAAGTTGAAGACCCAGAGGGAGTACCGGCGCCCCCAGTTGAGGACGATCTTGATCGGCGTCGGCGCGTGGTCGGCAGCGAGACCGACCCGGGGCATGGGGAGCTCGACCGCGGCCATCAGAGCCACCTCAGCAGGCCACGACGGGCCGCGTGGACGAGACCGACGAGCAGCACGCCGATGAAGACGGCGATCTCCACGAGCGACACGGCCCCGAGGGAGCTCGACCGCAGTACCAGGGCCCACGGGAAGAGGTAGACGGCGTCCACGGCGAAGATGACGTAGAGGAAGGCGTAGACGAAGTAGCGGACCTGGGTCTGCGCCCAGTCCCGGCCGACCGGGTCGACACCCGACTCGTACGTCGTCAGCTTGGCGCGGGTCGGCGCCTTCGGGGCGAGCAGGGTGCGGGCACCCATCGCGGCCACGAAGAGCAGCAGGCCGACCACGACCACCGCAGCGACGACGACGTAGGGCGACACGCTTGGCAGCCTAGTGGGCCGCTTCGCCACAGGGGTGTTGCGCCGCGTCCCGCGGACCTACGGTGGTGAGGTGGCCAGGCTGCCCCTCTTCCCCCTCGGGACCGTGCTGGTGCCGGGGGCACAGCTGCCGCTGCAGATCTTCGAGCCGCGCTACGTCGAGCTGCTGAGCGACCTCGTGAACGCCACGGAGGTCCCGGAGTTCGGCGTCGTCGCGATCCGCCAGGGCCACGAGGTGGGGCCGGACGCGGCCCACGACCTGCACGAGGTCGGCTGCGTCGCCCGGGTGGACCGAGCCGCGAGCGCGGGCGACGGCCGCTACCTCGTGCTCGGCACCGGGGTGCGCCGCTTCCACCTCGACGCGCTCGCGCCCAGCGCCGGCACGGCATACCTCACGGGGGAGGTGACCGTCCTCGGTGAGCCCACGGGCGACGCGGAGGCGGCGAGTGCCCTCGCAGCCCGGCTGCGCCGGGCGCTGCACGGGTACGCACGAACCGTCGGGGCGCAGGAGCCGCAGTGGCCCACCGACGACGTGGACCTCTCGTATGCCGTCGGGGCCGCGGTGGGGCTCGACCTCGGCGACCGTCAGCGGCTGCTCGCCGCCCCCGACACCGAGACCCGTCTGCGGCTCGGCCTGCTGCTCGTCCAGCGCGAGCACGCGCTGGCCCAGACCCTCGGCGTGGTGCCGCCGCCGACGAGCCACACGTACAACCCCAACTGAACCCTTCGCCGAAACCCGGTGGCGCAGGCCCCGGTGGTTCGGACAGGGTTCGACCCATGACGCCTGATGAGACCCCGAGGTCCTGGGACGAGCGCACCACGCTGCTCACGATGCTGCAGTACACCCGCGACGTCGCGGTGGGGAAGGTGCGCGAGCTGGCGGCCGAGCACGTGGGCGCCGCGCCCCTGCCGGGGTCGCCGCTGATGACCCTGGGTGGGGTGGTCAACCACCTGCGCTGGGTGGAGCACTCGTGGGTCGAGAACCGGTTCGTCGGCGGCCCTGACCTCGGGCCGTGGACCCGGGAGGAGCCGGACCGCGAGTTCAGCTTGGGGGCGAGCACGCCGCTGGAGGAGACGCTGGCGGAGTTCGCCGCCCAGGCGGAGCGAACCGACGCCATCGTGGCGCGGCTCGACCTCGACGACCGGTCGGTGACCCCGCTCCGGTCCGGGGAGCACCCGACCCTGCGCTGGGTGCTGTTGCACCTCGTCGAGGAGAACTCCCGGCACAACGGCCACCTCGACATCCTGCGCGAGCTCGCGGACGGCCGGACCGGCGACTGACGGCCTGGCCCAGCCAGGCTGGCTGGCTGGCTGGCTGGCCACTGGCCGGCCCGGCCCCTGGCCCGCCGGCTGCTCAGTCCAGCGCCTCGAAGGCCGGCGCGTAGCGGAACCGACCGCGCAGGCCGGTCCCCCACGCGGTGAGGCGGCGCAGCATGAAGTACTGCGGCCCCCAGGGCTGCGGAGGCGTGATGCCGTGGTCGACGGCAGGCTCGAAGCCGAACCTCGGGTAGTACTCGGGGTGGCCGAGCAGGATCACACCCCGCTCACCGAGGGCGTCGGCGGCGGCCAGGGTGGCGTGCATGAGGGCCGAGCCCACGCCGAGACGCTGGGCATCGGGGCGGACACCGAGCGGTCCGAGGGCCACGAGCGGCGCTGGTTCGTCGTCGAGCAGGCCGCGGCTCACGGCCACGTGGCCGACCACCTCACCGTCGCGCTCCGCCACGAGGCACAGCGGCGCGAGCAGGTCGCCGTGGTCGCGCAGCACGTCGACGAGGCGGGCCTCGACGGATCCGTCGGTCGCCTGCTGGTCACTGGTCGCGGGCTTCGCGAACGCCGCCCGGTGGATGGCACGGACGGCGTCGGCGTCCTCGCGGAGCTCCTGGCGGATCAGCATGGGAGCGACCCTAGGCGGGGCTCCCCGGCTCAGGCACCCGAGTTTGGGCGGAGGCTAGGCCTCGCGCGCGACGAGGTAGCCGTCCGCGTCGAGGGTCACGGGGATCGGGTCGATGATCTCGAAGGCGTCGATGCCCTGGGGCTCGAGGTTGCGGAAGCCGACGATGACCCACGAGCCATCACGCAGCTGCACCAGCGGGGCGGCGAAGAGGTCGGGCTCCAGGGTGAACGGGCGGGCCTGCTGGATGTCCCACGGCCCGAGCGGCCCCGGTCCAGGGACCGACCAGGTGCAGTAACGACCCGACCGCTCGATGCGCTCGGCCGTCATCTCCTGCGGGTGGCAGGTGAACACGAGCACCCAACGGCCGTCGATCTGCTTGTCCTGCAACACCTCCAGCTGGCCGAAGCCGGCGCCCGGCTCACACAGTGGCGGGCCGAGCCGCCAGTGTTCGAGGTCGTCGCTGGTGGCGTGGGCGACGACCCCGTCGTCGTTGCGTCCGGCCTCCCGGGCACGAGCGCTCACCAGCATGTGCCAGCCCTCGCCGTCGGGGTCGGCGAACACCAGGGGGTCACGCCAGGTCTCACTGGACCCCTCGAGGTCGGGGCCCTGCGTCGGGGCAGGGCTGTTGGCGAGGTTCTTGTACCACTGACCGTCGACGCGCACCGAGGGCTCGTCGGACACGCGGGTCCAGTGGTGCAGGTCGTCGCTCACCGCCGACCCCACCCGCTGGTCGTAGATGTGGTGGCCGGCGGTGGAGACGGCTGTATAGAACATGCGCCACCGGGCTCCGTCGTGCAGCACCGACCCGGTCCAGATGGCGAGGTCGTCGAAGCCGGACTCCGCCGGGCCGAACGTCTCGCCCAGGTAGTCCCACGTGACGAGGTCGCGGGAGGTCGCGTGGCCGACCCGCGCGGCCGTATGGCGCTTGCCGGGGTCTCCGAGCGCGCGCGGCGCCTGCAGGAAGAAGAGGTGGTAGAGGTCGCCGTCGTCGGCGACCCACGAGTCCCAGATCCAGAGGTCGTCGAGGCGCAGCATGCGCAGAGTGTGGCAGCAGTTCCGGGGTTCCTCTAGGGCTGGACCGTGGGACGGACCGGGGGGTCGGCCGCAGGCGCGACCGCAGGTTCGACGGTGCCGCCGGCTCGCCAGTACTGGCCGTCGCGCCGCCCGAGGAACCCCTCCTCGACGAGGTAGCGACGCAACGCCGCGACGTCGTCGTGGAAGGTTCGCAGCGCCGCGTTGACCTCGACCTCCGGGTACGTCCGTCCGATCTCGAACTGCTGGGCGATGAGGTTGAGGATGACGAGCCGCTTGGTGATCTTGGTGGGGATCGACCTCAGGCTCCCGTCGGGGAGGACAAACGCCCGCAGGACCTGCTCCTCGTGCGCCAGGGCATCGTCGAGACTGGGGCGGTGCATGGGCCGACGGTAACCCGCATTCTCGTTGTCCACCAATGGAATTCGCTGTGGACAACCATTGTGGCGATCGCTGCCATCGGGTAAAATCGAACACATGTTCGAAGACCTCTCGACGGTGACCGACCTGGAGCCCGCGGCCCTCGCGAAGCTCGTGTTCGGCCTGTCCGACGAGGCGATCGCGGCCCTCGACCTGGCCGAGGCAGAGGCCTTGGTGGCGGCGACCCAGCGCGTAGTCAACGCCGTCATCGCGCGCCAGGCCAGCGCCGTCGAGACCGTGGCGCGACGCTGCGACGAGCGGTGCGAGCAGGAGGCAGCCGACCTCGCCGCGCGCGGTGGACGTCCCTTCCACACCACGGGCGACCAGATCGCGGCTGGTTCATTGGCCGCGTTGCTCCACGTGGCGCCCCGCACCATGTCGTCGCGGGTGGCGCGGGCTCGCCGCCTGGTGTGCGCCCTCCCCGACGTGCAGCGGCTCGCGTGGGCCGGTGACCTCGAGCCCTACCGCGTCGAGGCCGTCGTGCAKGAGTCGTGCGCCGTGGACCCAGCCCGGATCGCCGAGTTCGAGGCGCGCCTGCTCGAGTCCGACGTGACCGCGCTGCCGACGTCCGCTCTGCGCCGTCGCGCGCGCGCCTGTGCGGTGCGGTGCGCGCCCGAGGACGCCGCGGTGCTAGCCGCCCGCGCGCACGCCCGGCGCGACGTGCGGGTCCAGCCCGGTGACGTGATCGGCATGACGAGGCTGGTCGCTGACCTGCCCACGGCCACGGCCCGGCGGCTGTGGGGCGCGATCGACGGGCTGGCGGCCGAGTACGTGCGGGCCAGTCCCGGCACGCTCGTCGGAGCCGCCCGTGCCGATGCCCTGAGCGACCTCATCGAGGCCAACGCGACGATCACCACCACGGTTGAGCTCGTCGCGCCGATCGACTGCGAGGTGGGCGTGGGCCTCCGCCCGCGCGCCGGGTCGCGGTGCACGCCCGGGGCAGGCTTCGGAGCGAGGCAGCGGCTCGGGGCCGACCAGCGCACCGACGACGACGCAGGCGGAGAGCGCACGGACTCCGAGAGCTACGACCAGCTCGCGTGCGAAGAGCTCGACGACGGTGTCCTTCACCAGCATGGCGACCTGTCGTGGTTCGTGTCCGGTCCGTCGCACGTCGCGACGATGGGCTCGCTGCTCCCTGCCGATGTCGCGGACCTGCTCGCCGACCCTGACGTCACCGTGCGGCTGGCCCGCACCGACCAGCTCACCGGGGCGGTCCGCTGGCAGGACCCCACGGCATACCGGCCCAATGCACGCACTGCCCGAGCGGTGCGGTCACGCGACGGGACCTGCCGGTTCCCCGGCTGCGGCACCCCAGCGCGGCGATGTCAGCTCGACCACGTGGTGCGGTTCCCGCAGGGTCGGACCGCGGTCTCGAACCTCCAGGCGCTGTGTGCCACCCACCACGGGTTCAAGCACCATGCCGGCTGGACCGTCGAGATGGACACGGTGGGCATGTGCACGTGGACGGCTCCCGACGGACGCACCCACGTGACGTGGCCGTTCGACCGCCACGACCGCCGGGCGGCATGAGACCAGGGCCGACAGCCTCGTGTCCTGACTCCGCTGCCAGCGAGCGCACACTCATGCGGTTGATCGCGCTCATGCCGAGGAACGGACGACCTTGTGGCGCCTCGGACCGCCGCCTGTCAGCCGAGCAGGTCGTCACACGCCGATCGCACGAGCCGAGCGACCTCGTCGGGCGCGGCCAGGTGCGCGAGGTGGTGGCCGTCGAACCGATGGACCAACCACCCCGAGGTCTCCGCGAAGGCGACCTCGTCGGCATACGTGTCTCCGAAGGCGACGTAGGCCCGCGGACCCGACGCCCACGCCCTCGGAACGGGTAGCCGACCGGTGAAATAGGCCGGCAGCAGCCGAGGCGCCTCGCGGCGGACACGTTCGAACCATCCCTCGTCGGGAAAGAGGGGGCGGACCTCGGAGTGCTCCCACCAGTCCGGCCAAGGCGGCAGGCGGCCACCGGTCAGCGGCAGGGAGTGGATGAGCTCAGCGAACTGCGCCGGCGCCAGCCGGGTCTCGCACGCGTCCTGAGTGGGCAGCGCGGCGTCCATCGCGACCACCGCGACAGCCCGCCGCTCGACGAGCGCCGGGAGGTAGTAGCCCGCGTTGCTGTGGGCGAGGACGACGTCGCACCCTGCAGCCAGCACCGACTCGAACCCGGCCAGCACCGTCTGCGGTGTGGTCGGCACCACCGGCAGGTCCGCGACCGTGACCGAGCAGCCGAGGGACTCGAGAGATGCCGCCAAGGGCTCGTACGTCGCCGGTCCCAGCAGCGGGCTCGGCAGCACCACCACGCGCAGGTTCCGGCCGGGGGTCACGCACCGACGCTAGACCAGCGGTGGCGCCGACGAAATCCCCGCGAAACACTGCCTTGGTCTACTGGGCCCTCGCCCACGTCACCCCGAGGAGGCCGCGATGCACCTGTCCCCCGCGGACACCGAGAAGCTGCTGCTGTCGGTGGCCGGCATGGTGGCTCGCGACCGGCTCTCGCGGGGCGTGAGGCTCAACCACCCCGAGGCCGTCGCACTGCTGTCGACCTGGGTGATCGAGCGCGCCCGTGAGGGCGCCCTGGTCGCCGACCTCATGGAGCAGGGACGCAGCGTCCTCGCCCGCGACGAGGTCATGACGGGCGTACCCGAGATGATCGCCGACGTCCAGGTCGAGGCGACCTTCCCCGACGGCCGCAAGCTCGTGACCCTCCACCACCCGATCGCCTGACCATGGCCGCCACCAGCTCCGACCCCACGGCACCCGGCGCGATCCGGGTGCGGCCGGGCACCGTCACCATCAACGCCGACCGCGCCGACGACGAACGCCTCACGCTGGTCATCGTCAACACCGGGGACCGACCGGTGCAGATCGGCTCCCACCTCCACCTGCCCGACAGCAACACCGCCCTGGACTTCGACCGCGCGGCTGCCCGCGGCTTCCGCCTCGACATCCCCAGCGGGACGTCGGTGCGGTTCGAGCCGGGCGTGAGCCGCGAGGTGACCGCCGTGGCGCTGCGCGGCCGCCGCCGGGTGCCGGGCCTGCAGCTCACCGACCGCGGCGAGGAGGGCTCCCTCGATGGCTGACCTCGACCGCGAGCGGTATGCCGCGCTGTACGGCCCGACGACCGGCGACCAGGTGCGTCTCGGCGACACCGACCTGTGGGTCGAGGTCGAGGACGACCTCACCTTCGGCGGCGAGGAGGCCGTCTTCGGCGGCGGCAAGTCGATCCGCGAGTCGATGGCACAGGGCCTGCGGACGCGCGCCGAGGGCGCGCTCGACACCGTCATCACCAACGCCGTCGTGCTCGACCACTGGGGCGTCGTCCGCGCCGACGTCGGCATCCGGGGCGGCCGGATCGTCGCCCTGGGGCGCAGCGGCAACCCGGACATCGCTGACGGCGTCCACCCCGACCTCGAGATCGGCCCGGGCACCGACGTCATCTCGGGCGAGGGACGCATCCTCACGGCGGGGGGCGTCGACCTGCACGTCCACTTCCTCTCGACCAGCCAGGTCCACGAGGCCTTGGCGTCAGGACTGACCACCCTCGGCGGTGGCGGCACCGGACCCTCCGAGGGCTCCCGGGCGACGACGGTCACGCCCGGCCCTTGGCACCTGCAGTCGGTCCTGCGTGGCCTCGACCACCTGCCCGTCAACCTGCTGCTGATGGGCAAGGGCAACACGGTGAGCGCCGCCGGGTTGGAGGAGCAGGCTCGCGGCGGGGCCGCGGCCTACAAGGTGCACGAGGACTGGGGCGCCACGCCGGCGGCCATCGACGCAGCCCTGCGCGCAGCCGACGAGTTCGGCCTGCAGGTGGCGCTGCACAGCGACAGCCTCAACGAGGCCGGCTACGTCGACTCGACGATCCGCGCGATCGGCGGACGCAGCATCCACGCGTTCCACACCGAGGGCGCGGGCGGGGGCCACGCCCCCGACATCATCACGATCGCGGGCCTGCCCAACGTCCTGCCCGGCTCCACCAACCCGACCCTGCCGCACACCGTCAACACCGTGGCCGAGCACCTCGACATGCTGATGGTCTGCCACCACCTCAACCCCGCGGTGCCCGAGGACCTGGCCTTCGCGGAGAGCCGGATCCGCGCCACCACCATCGCCGCCGAGGACATCCTCCACGACCTCGGCGCACTGTCCATGACGAGCGGCGACGCCCAGGCGATGGGCCGGATCGGCGAGGTCGTCACCCGCACCTGGCAGGTCGCCCACGTGATGAAGGCGCGTCGCGGACGCCTCGGCGAGAGCCTCCCGGCGGACAACGAGCGCGCCCGACGCTACGTCGCCAAGTACACGATCAACCCCGCGATCGCGCACGGCATCGACCACGAGGTCGGCAGCGTCGAGGCCGGGAAGCTCGCCGACCTCGTGCTGTGGGACCCGAAGTTCTTCGGGTGGCGTCCCGACCTCGTCATCAAGGGTGGGTCGATCGTGTATGCCGCGCTGGGCGACCCGAACGCGTCGATCCCCACCCCGCAACCGGTCCTCATGCGTCCGGCGCTGGTCGCCGAGGGCGGTGCGGGCGCCGACGTGTCCCTCACCTTCGTGGCACCGGTCGCGCTCGAGGACGGGCTGGGTGAGCGCCTCCGGCTGCGCCGGGACCTGCGCGCCGTGCGACCCACCCGTGAGGTGACCAAGGCGCAGATGCGCAACAACACCACCACGCCCGCCATCGAGGTCGACCCGGAGTCCTTCGCGATCCGCATCGACGGCGAGCTCGTCGAGCCGTCACCTGCGGCGGAACTCCCTCTCGCCCAACGCTATTCACTGTTCTGAGCGCCACGATGCTCCCCCACCCCGAGTTCGCGGCCATGATGCTGGCCGACGGCCGCCTGCCCGTCGGCGGGCACACGCAGTCGTCCGGTCTCGAGCCGGCGCTGCTCGGAGGCCTCGAGCCCGCTGACATCCCCGACTTCATCGCGACCCGGCTGGCCTCCTGCGTCGTGGTGGACGCGGCCACGGCCGTGGTCGCGCGGCACCACACCCTCGCCGGCCTTGCCCTCCAGCCGGTCGACGACGCCTGGGCGGCACGCACCCCGAGCGAGGTGGTGAGGGCCGCTTCGCGTGCGGTCGGTCGCGGCCAGCGACGGCTCGCGCAGCGGCTCTGGCCGGGGAGCGCGACGGCAGGAGCACTGGCCACGCTGAGCGCGCCCGCTCGACCGGTAGCCGTGGGGGCGATGGCCGCAGCGGGGGGCCTCGACGGTGCGCGCACGGCGCGCCTCGTCGCGTACGACGACGTCCAGTCGCTCTGCGCCGCCGCCCTCAAGCTCTGCCCCCTCGACCCCGCCGAGGTCGCCGAGTGGCTCCTGCACTCAGGGCCCGGGGTGGAGCGCCTGGTCGGCGACGTCGGCCACCTGACCGAGCCCACCGCCATACCGGCACCGTCGGCGCCCCTCATGGAGAGCTGGCAGCACCAGCACGCCCACCACAGCAGGAGGTTGTTCAGTGCCTGATCCCCAGACCACCACCCGCGCGTTCCGGCTCGGCGTCGCCGGGCCGGTCGGCACCGGCAAGTCCAGCCTCATCGCGATGGTCTGTCGCGAGCTCGCCGACGAGCTCCGGCTGGGGGTGGTCACCAACGACATCTACACCGACGAGGACGCCCGGATGCTGCGCGCCGCGGGGGTGCTCGACCCCGACCGGATCCGTGCCGTCGAGACCGGGGCGTGCCCCCACACCGCGATCCGCGACGACGTCACCGCCAACCTGCTGGCGGTCGAGGACCTCGAGGCCGACTTCGCGCCGCTCGACCTCGTGCTCGTCGAGTCCGGCGGCGACAACCTCACCGCGACCTTCTCCCCCGCCCTCGTCGACGCCCAGGTCTTCGTCCTCGACGTCGCCGGTGGTGGCGACGTCGTCCGCAAGGGCGGACCAGGCATCTCGCGCGCCGACCTGCTCGTCGTCAACAAGACCGACCTCGCGCCGTACGTCGGCGTCGACGCCGTGCTCATGAAGCGACAGGGCGAGGCCGCGCGCGACGGGCGTCCCGTCATCGCGCTCTCGCGGACCGACCCCGCGTCGGTGCGCGAGCTGCGCTCCTGGGTCCTCGAGGTGCTCGCCACGCACCGGGCCGGGCAGCACGTGCCCGTCGACCCCGGCCCGATGGCACCGCACAGCCACGCGGACGAGCCGCAGCACACCCACGCCGGCGGTGACGGTGCCCACTCACACTGACGTCCGCACCGCCCGCGTCACGATGACCCCGGGCGCGAACGGCGCGCGGTGCCGCCTCGACCTGTCCGCCGGGCTGGTGAGTCCCCGCGTCGTGCGCCACGACGCCGCCGGTGCGCAGGTGGCGCTGGTGGCCACCACCGCGTCGCTGCTCGGCGGGGACCACCTGCGCCTCGTGGTCGAGGTGGGCGGTGGGCTGCGGCTGGACCTGTATGACGTCGCGGGCACCGTCGCCTACCACGGCCGTGGGTCGGGCGCCCTGGTCGACGTCGAGCTGCACGTCCACCCCGGCGCCACCCTGTGCTGGTCAGGGGAGCCGCTCGTCGTGACCGACGGCGCGCAGGTCGCCCGCACGCTCACTGTCGATGTCGCCGACGGTGGGCGCCTGTTGCTGCGCGACCGGGTCGCCCTCGGCCGCGCCGGCCAGGATGGTGGACGCCTCGACTGCCACACGACCATGGCGTATGCCGGTCGGCCGGCCCTCGTCGAGGACCTCGCCGTGCGTGCGGGGCTGGGCCCCGGCGCGCTCGGCGACGCGCGCGTGGTCGACACGGTGACCGCCCTGGGCTGGCGACCCGGCCCGGTGCCGGGGCACCCGGCATACCGGCTGCACGAACAGGGGGCCGTCTCTCGCGAGCTGGTGCGCGAGGCCCACCACTCCACGATCCCCTCCGTCTGGGAGGCTTGGCGATCCCAGCTCGTGGTGGGCCCGGCCCCCACCAATTTGACGGATCTCGGCGCTCCTTCCCCCGCGTAGCGTGGCCGGACGACCACACAGGGAAAGGGGAACACCCATGGCGCAGTTCATGGACGTCCACACCAACATGCCGGGAGTCACCGCCGAGGCACTGCTCGAGGCGCACCGGGCCGACCTCGCCATCCAGGACGAGGAGTCGGTGGACTTCAAGCAGGCCTGGGGCGACCCCACGACCGGCCACGTCTTCTGCCTCTCCGAGGGCCCGGACAAGGAAGCGATCCAGCGCATCCACGAGCGAGCCGGCCACCCCTACGACGAGATCCACGAGATCACCGTCACGGCCTGACGACGCCGACCGGCGGCACCACCCGTGGTCCTGACGGGTGGCGCCCCATAACGTCGTGTTACGTGTCTCAAAAGCAGGGTGGTCAGGTTTACCTCACCCCCGGCGACGTACGATGGATGAGCAGGGCTGTGCTCAGCCGTCCGTGGGCCAGCGCCACCGGACGCCCCGGGGCGACAGTCCGCGTGAACTGTTCGTCCACCACCGTCAGGACCGCATGAGCAAGATCGTCGAGAAGCTCGACCGTGTCGTCATCCGCTTCGCCGGGGACTCCGGCGACGGCATGCAGCTCACCGGGGACCGCTTCACCTCAGAGACCGCCGCGCTGGGCAACGACCTGTCCACGCTGCCCAACTTCCCCGCCGAGATCCGGGCACCCCAGGGCACCCTGCCGGGCGTCTCGAGCTTCCAGCTGCACTTCGCCGACCACGACGTGCTCACCCCCGGCGACGCCCCCGACGTCCTGGTGGCGATGAACCCGGCCGCGCTCAAGGCCAACCTGCGCGACCTGCCGCGCGGCGCCACGCTCATCGCCAACACCGACGAGTTCACCAAGCGCAACCTCGCCAAGGTCGGCTACGACTCCAACCCCCTCGACGACGGCACGCTGGAGTCCTGGCACGTGCACCCCGTGGCGCTCACGAGCATCACGGTCGAGGCGCTCGCCGCGTTCGACACCCTGTCCCGCAAGGACAAGGAGCGCGCCAAGAACATGTTCGCGCTCGGCCTGCTGTCGTGGATGTACCACCGGCCGACCAGCGGCACCGAGGCGTTCCTCGCGAAGAAGTTCGGCAGCAAGCCGGACATCCTCGCCGCCAACCTGGCAGCCCTCAAGGCCGGGCTCAACTACGGCGAGACGACCGAGGACTTCGCCGTCTCCTACGAGATCGCCCCCGCCAAGATGGCCCCGGGCACCTACCGCAACATCACCGGCAACGTCGCGCTCGCGTACGGCCTGGTGACCGCGGCCCACCGTGCCGGCATCCCGCTCGTGCTGGGCTCGTACCCCATCACGCCCGCATCCGACATCCTGCACACGCTCTCGGGGCTCAAGCGCTACGGCGTCACCACCCTGCAGGCCGAGGACGAGATCGCCGGCATCGGCGCCGCGCTCGGCGCGAGCTTCGGCGGGGCCATCGGCGTGACGACCACGTCCGGCCCCGGCGTCGCCCTCAAGTCCGAGACCATCGGCCTGGCCGTCTCGCTCGAGCTGCCGCTCGTCATCGTCGACGTGCAGCGCGGCGGACCCTCCACGGGTCTGCCCACCAAGACCGAGCAGTCCGACCTGCTGCAGGCGATGTTCGGCCGCAACGGCGAGTCGCCGGTGCCGATCGTCGCGCCGCAGTCCCCCGCCGACAACTTCGACGCCGCGCTCGAGGCCGTCCGCATCGCGACGACCTACCGCACGCCGGTCTTCCTGCTCTCCGACGGCTACCTCGCCAACGGGTCGGAGCCCTGGCGGCTCCCGGCCGTCTCCGACCTGCCCGACCTGACGGTGCGGTTCGCGGACCAGCCCAACGACACCGACGCCAAGGGCGAGCCGGTCTTCCACCCGTACAAGCGCGACGAGACGACGCTGGCCCGGCCCTGGGCCGTGCCCGGCACGGCGGGCCTCGAGCACCGCATCGGCGGCATCGAGAAGGCCAACGTCACCGGCAACATCTCCTACGACCCCGACAACCACGACCTGATGACGCGCCTGCGGGCGGCCAAGGTCGCCGGGATCGCCGACACGATCGGCGACCTCGAGGTCGACGACCCCAGCGGCGAGGCGCAGGTCCTCGTGCTCGGCTGGGGCTCGACGTACGGCCCGATCGCCGCCGCGGTCCGGTCGGTGCGCAACACGGGCGCCCGGGTGGCGCGAGCGCACCTGCGCCACCTCAACCCCTTCCCCGCCAACATCGGCGAGGTCCTGCGCCGCTACGACCGCGTGCTCGTGCCCGAGATGAACATGGGCCAGCTCGCCCTGCTGCTGCGGGCCCGCTACCTCGTCGACGTGCACTCCTTCACCCAGGTGCGCGGCCTGCCGTTCACGACGGTCGAGCTCGCCGACGCCATCGTGTCGCTCTCCTCGGGCGACGACCACCCGACGCCCGTCGCGACCCCCGAGACGGTCGCCCTCAAGGGAGGACACGCATGAGCACCGACCTCGGGATGCCGGGCACCGGAGCGCCGGGCGGCACCGCCGGCGTCCCGCGCCTCGCCGACGACGCCCCCAAGCAGACGAAGAGGGAGTTCACCTCCGACCAGGAGGTGCGCTGGTGCCCGGGCTGCGGCGACTACGCGATCCTCGCGGCCGTGCAGGGCTTCCTGCCCGACCTGGGCCTCAAGCGCGAGAACATCGTGTTCGTCTCCGGCATCGGCTGCTCGTCGCGCTTCCCGTACTACCTCGACACGTACGGCATGCACTCGATCCACGGCCGCGCGCCCGCCATCGCGACGGGGCTGGCCACCAGCCGCGAGGACCTGTCCGTGTGGGTCGTGACCGGCGACGGTGACGCGCTGTCGATCGGTGGTAACCACCTCATCCATGCCCTGCGCCGGAACGTCAACCTCACGATCCTGTTGTTCAACAACCAGATCTACGGCCTGACCAAGGGCCAGTACTCCCCCACGTCCGAGATCGGCAAGGTCACCAAGTCGACGCCGATGGGCTCGGTGGACCACCCGTTCAACCCCGTCTCGCTGGCCCTCGGCGCCGAGGCGACGTTCGTCGCCCGCACCATGGACTCCGACCGCAAGCACCTCACCGAGGTCCTGCGGGCGGCCGCCGAGCACCGGGGGACCGCGCTCGTGGAGATCTACCAGAACTGCCCGATCTTCAACGACGGCGCCTTCGACCTCATCAAGGACCGCAGCGAGCAGGAGGCCCGGATCGTCCACCTCGCCCACGGCGAGCCCGTGCAGGTCGGCCCCGAGGGTGACCGCCAGGTGCTGGTGCGCGCCGGGGCCGGGACCTTCGAGTTCGTCGCCGAGGCCGAGTCCGCGGGGCGTGACGTGGTCGTGCACGACGTCGCGGCGCCCGACCCCACCCAGGCGTTCGCGCTGTCGCGGCTCGACTCCCCCCAGATGACGCATGTCCCGATGGGCATCTTCCGCAGCGTCGACCGCCCGACGTACGACGACCTCGTGCGCGCCCAGGTGGACGCCGCGATCGACACTGCGGGCGGGCGTCCCACGGACGCCGACCTCGAGGCGCTCATCCACGGCCGCGACACCTGGACGGTCGCGTGACCCACACCTGCCGGCCCCACGCCTAGGTGGGGCCCGACGACCAACGCCGCGGCGCTGCATACGGCTTGCTGGCGTATGCCATCTGGGGCATGTTCCCCCTCTACTTCGCCGCGCTGAAGCCTGCCGGCGCGTGGGAGATCCTCACCCACCGCATCCTGTGGACGCTGCTGCTCTGCGTCCTCGTCCTGCTGGTCCGTCGCGACCTGGGCTGGGCGGCACAGCTCTTCCGGCGCCCGCGCCTCGGGCTCGCCGTGACCGCGGCAGCACTGCTCATCGCCGTGAACTGGGTCATCTACGTCGCCGCCGTGATCGGGGGCAGGACGACGGAGGCGGCCCTGGGGTACTTCCTCAACCCCATCGTGACCGTGGCCCTCGGCGTGGTCGTCCTGCGGGAGCGGCTGCGACCCCTGCAGTGGGTGGCGGTCGGGATCGGGGCGCTGGCCGGCGTCTACCTCAGCGTCGCCTCCGGCTCCGTGCCGGTGATCGCGCTGTCCCTCGCCTGCTCGTTCGGGCTGTACGGCCTGGTCAAGAAGAAGGTCGGCGCGAGCCTCGACGCGATGCACTCGCTCGCTGCCGAGACCACGGTCCTCGCCCCCATCGCGGTGGTCCTGCTTGCCGTGCTGACCGCCCGCAGCGACACGACGTTCAGCACCGACGGCGCCTGGCACACGGCACTGCTCGTCCTGTCGGGCGCCGCCACCGCCGGCCCGCTGCTGCTCTTCGCGGCCGCCGCCCGCCGGGTGCCGCTGGTCACGATCGGCCTGCTGCAGTTCATCACCCCGGTGCTTCAGCTGCTGTGTGGTGTCCTGCTGCTGGGCGAGCACCTGAGCACCACCCGCTGGGTCGGGTTCGGCATCGTGTGGGTCGCGTTGGCAGTGTTGAGCTTCGACTCGATCCGCCACTACCCGGGGCGCTCGCGGACCGACCTCACCGAGGGCAACCTCTAGCCAGCAGCCCCCTCGACCTCATCGACCCAGGACAGTGGTGAGGTAGTCGTTGGCGAACCTGCGCTCGGGGTCCAGCCGGTCGCGCACCGCGAGGAAGTCGTCGAACCGCGGGTAGAGCTGGCGCAGCCGGTCGGCCCCCAGGGTGTGCAGCTTGCCCCAGTGCGGCCGGCCCTGGTGCTCGGCGACGATCGCCTCGAAGGCGGCGAAGGCCCCGTGGTCGTCCATCCGGTGGTACTGGTGCACCGCGACGTACGCGTTCTCGCGCTCGTAGGCCGTGGAGAGCCAGATGTCGTCCGCCCCCACGAAGCGGAGCTCGACCGGGACCGTCAGCGGTGCGCGGTGCGCGGCCAGCCACGCCCGCAGCTCCAGGACGACGTCGACGAACGACGACCTCGGGATCGCGTACTCGGTCTCGCGGAACCGCACGTTCCGCTCCGCGACGAAGACCCGCCACGAGTCGTCGGTGTACTCCCGGGCGCCCAGCAGGCGGGCACTGACGGCGTTGAGCGACGGTACGATCGCGGGCCAGCGGGTCGCGGTGCGGCTGGTGGCCTCGTAGACCCGGTTCGACAGGAAGTCGTCGTCGAGCCAGGCCCGCCAGCGCGGGAGCGGCGCCCCCGGGGCGTCCTCGGCGACCTTGTCGTTGTGCTTGACCAGCACCCGGTCGGTCAGGGGGAACCAGTGCATGTCGACGTGGTCGTGGGACTGCACCTCGGTCTGGACGTGGTCGAGCACCTCGTGCAGGTCGGCCCCGAACTCCTGCGCGTGCAGGCGGAACGCGGGCACGCACTGCAGCTCGACCTCGGTGAGGATGCCGAGCGCCCCCAGACCCACCCTCGCGGCCGCGAACACCTCGGGCTCGTGGTCGGCGGAGCAGCTGAGCACGGTGCCGTCCGCGAGGACCATGGTCAGTCCGGCGACCGCGGCGGCGATGCCCTGGTGCCGTATGCCGGTGCCGTGGGTGCCGGTGGAGATCGCCCCTGCGATGGTCTGCCGGTCGATGTCCCCGAGGTTGGGCAGGGCCAGGCCGAGGGCCTGGAGGGTGGGGTTGAGGACGTGCAGCGGGGTGCCTGCGAGGACCCTCACCCGACGCCGCTCGAGGTCGACGTGGGTGACCCCGGACAGCCGGTCGAGTCGCACCTGCACGCCGCTCGTGGCCGCCACGGAGGTGAACGAGTGGCCCGCCCCCACGGCCTTGACCACTTGGCCCCGGGTCGCGGCAGCGGCGACCACCTCGGCCACACCCTCGACGGTCGCCGGCGAGGCGACCTCAGCCGGGTGGCTGGTCTGGTTGCCCGCCCAGTTGGTCCACACCGGGGCGGTGGCGGTCGGTCCGGCCGGGCTCATCCGAAGTTCTTCCCCTCGCCGCGGTACGTGGGCACGGTCTCGACGAGCTGGTCACCCGTCAGCAGGTGCAGGGCGTCGAACCTCTCGCACAGCTCACCCGCCTTGGCGTGCCGGAACCACACCCGGTCACCGAGCGACAGGTCGTGGGTTCCGTTGCCCTCCAACGGAGTCTGGACCTCTCCCGTACCCTCGGCCTTCACGAGGGCGACGTCGGAACGGCCGAAGGGGCGAGGCAGGCGCGACCACCCGGGGGGTCCGGATGCCACGTACCCACCGCCGAAGGCGGTCACGAAACCCGGCCCCGGACGCCGCACGACGTCGAGCGCGAAGGCCGCAGCCGGTCGCGGGCTGAAGTCGTCGTAGCCGTCGAAGAGCGCGGGGCCGAACAGCCCGGACCCGGCCGCCAGCTCGGTGATCGCGGGATCGCGGCCGGTCACGTGCAGCGAGCCGGTGCCACCCGCGTTGACGAACTCGAGCTGGGTGATCGCGCGGACCGCGGACACCACCGCGCCCCGGCGCTCGAGCAGTGATGCCGCCGAACGCCGCTTCATCATCCGCACTGCGGGCGAGGAGTCCGGCAGCCCGGCGATCTGCGCGTCGTAGAACATCAGGCCGACCACCGACAGCCCGGCATCGAGCGCGGCCTGCGCGACGGCTCGCACCTCGGCGGGCGTCCGCAGCGGCGAGCGCCTCACCCCCAGGTGGACCGGGCCGACCCGCAGCGACGCGTCGACGTCGACGGCGACCCGCAGGCCGTGCGGGCGGTCCAGCGACGCGAGCAGCTGCACGTGCTCGACCGAGTCGATGGTGAGCGTCACCTGCTGGGCCGCCTCGGCCGAGGCCGTCACCTCGTCGAGGACAGCGCGGTCGACACAGGGGTAGGCGACGAACACGTCACGCACTCCCCTGGACACCAGCCACAAGGCCTCGCGGACGGCATACGACATGACCCCGGCGAAACCGGGCTGGGACAGGACGCGCTCGACCAGGGGGCGACAGCGGACCGACTTGGACGCCACCCGGATGGGGACGCCCCCGGCCCGGCGGACGAGATCAGCGGCGTTGGCGTCGAACGCGGCGAGGTCCACGGCAGCGAGCGGGGCCGGCAGGCCACGGGTTGCGGCGTCCCAGGGGTGAGTCACAGTGGCGACCCTATCGACGCAGCACCGCCTGTTCACCGCAAGTCACGCGAAGTTCACCGGCGTGCGAGGGGGATTCCGCCTGGCGTTCCTAGGTTGGCGATGGACCCACCGCAGCCATCCGTCTTGTCCACACACCGGAGGAACCCCCATGTCAGCACCCGCGCCCGAGCGCGCCCAGCTCCCCCTGCTCACCGTCCACCAGGGCGGCCGGAGCGCCATGACCTGTCACTTCAAGTGCGACGACGCGTGCAGCAAGCCCGTGCCGAACCAGACCGGCCACGAGTACTTCGGCGACCTCGTCACGGCTGGCGCCTCACGCCGGTCGGTGCTCAAGGGTGGCAGCGTCATCGCGGCGGTCGTCGGCCTCGGCACGTTCGCCGGCACGCAGTCCGCGGCTGCGGCCCCTGCCGCAGCCGCCGCCACGCCGGCCGCCAGCGGCAACCGTTCGCCGTTCGGGTTCACGCCCATCGCGCCTCAACCCGCCGGCACGGACCGCGTCGTCGTGCCCGACGGCTTCGAGTGGTCGACGGTGATCGCCTGGGGCGACCCGATCCTCGCGGGCGCGCCCGACTTCGACTTCGACCACCAGAGCCCGGCGGCCCAGGAGGGTCAGTTCGGCTACAACAACGACTACACGACGCTCCTGCGCGGCCACGACACCAACCAGGCGACCCTGGTCTGCAACAACGAGTACACCAACGACGAGCTGATGTTCCGCGGCTACGCGGGATCGGCCTCCCTGACGCCCGAGCAGATCCGGATCACCATGGCCGCCCACGGCATGTCCGTCGTCGCGCTGCGCCGGGCCTCCGCCTCGCGGCCGTGGGAGTACGTCCGGGGTGACGCCGCCAACCGCCGCGTCACGGCCACGACGCCGTTCGCGTTCGACGGCCCTGCGGCTGGTCACCGGCTGCTGCGGACGACCGCCGACCCGACGGGTACGCGCGTCCTCGGCACCTTCGGCAACTGCTCCGGTGGCCAAACCCCTTGGGGCACAGTCCTTTCCGGTGAAGAGAACTTCAACGGCTACTTCTCGGCAGCGACCGCTCCGGCTGACCAGGTCGACGCGTACAAGCGGTACGGGCTCACCGGTTCCAAGGGTCGCGGCTGGGAGCGCGTGGACTCCCGCTTCGACGCCACGCAGCAGCCGAACGAGCCCAACCGGTTCGGCTGGATCGTCGAGCTCGACCCGTCGGACCCGTCCTCGACCCCGGTCAAGCACACCGCGCTGGGCCGGCTCAAGCACGAGGGCGCCAACGTCACGGTGGCGCCCGACGGCAGGGTGGTCGCCTACCTCGGCGACGACGAGCGTTTCGACTACCTCTACAAGTTCGTCTCGCACGGCCGCTTCCGTCCGGGCAGCTCGGCCAAGGCACGGGCGCACAACCTGACCCTGCTGTCGTCGGGTGACCTCTACGTCGCCAAGTTCACCGGTGACGGCTTCGAGGACGGCATCAGCGACGGGTCGGGCCGGTGGCTGCCGCTGGTCGTCGACAACCAGAGCCAGGTCGCCGGGTTCACGCTCGAGGAGGTGCTCATCTGGACCCGCCTGGCCGCGGACAAGGTCGGCCCCACCAAGATGGACCGCCCCGAGGACGTCGAGCCAAACCTCGTCAACGGTCGCACCTACGTGGTCTGCACCAACAACACGAGCCGCCAGCCGAGCCAGATCGACGAGGCCAACCCGCGCGCCAACAACAAGCACGGGCACATCATCGAGATCACCCCCACCTCCGGCGACGACACGACGACGACCTTCACCTGGAAGATCGTCCTCATCGCCGGTGACCCGACCGACCCGACGACCTACTTCAACGGCTACGACCGGTCCGAGGTCTCCCCGATCTCGTGCCCCGACAACGTCGCCTTCGACAACGACGGCAACATGTGGATCGCCACGGACGGCAACGCCCTCGGCGCCTGCGACGGGATGTACCTGTTCCCGCTGTCCGGGCCCCACCAGGGCCACCTGCAGCAGTTCCTGTCGGTGCCGGCCTACGCGGAGTGCTGCGGTCCCCTGGTGACGTGGGACCAGAAGACCGTGCTCGCGGCGGTGCAGCACCCCGGTGAGCAGACCGGCGCCTCGCCGGCCAACCCGCTCAGCCAGTTCCCGTACCAGGGCGGCGGCCAGCCCAGGCCGGCCGTCATCCAGGTCCACCCCTCGCGCTGACGTCCAAGCAAGGTGCGGTATGCCGCGGGGCCCTGCCCCGCGGCATACCCGTCTGGGGGCCCGCAGGCCGGGTCTCAGCCCAGTCGGGTGACGACGCTGGTGGCCAGTGCCCGCAACGCGGTCTTGGCCTCGCTGTCGGGCAGCGGGTCGAGGACGTCCTGGGCGCTGCGCGCGACGGCCCCGGTGTGCTCGCGAGCCCGGTCCATGGCCGGGTTGGCGCGCAGCAGCTCCAGCGCCTCGGCCAGGGCGTCCTCGTCGGCACCGAGGTCGGTGCGCAGCAGCTGCTGCAACCGGGCGTCGGCCGGGTCGTCGGAGGCCAGGGCGTAGAGGACCGGCAGGGTCGCCTTGCCCTCGCGCAGGTCCGTGCCGGGCGTCTTGCCCAGCGACTCCGCGTCCGAGGAGACGTCGATGAGGTCGTCCGCGAGCTGGAAGGCCATCCCGAGCCGTTCGCCGTACTCGCGCATGATCTCGATGGTGGCGGCGTCGCACCCGGAGAACATCGCGCCGTAGCGCGCGGCCGTGGCGATGAGGACGCCGGTCTTGTCGGCCAGCACCTGCAGGTAGTAGTTGATCCGGTCCGCGCCATCCGGGCTGGGACGGTCGTCGCGGATCTGCCCCGCGCACAGCCGGACGAAGGTCTCGGCCTGGATCTTGACCGCCTCGGCGCCGAGGTCGGCGATGATCGACGACGCGGTGCCGAAGAGCATGTCGCCGACGAGGATCGCGGTCGAGTTGCCGTACTTGGCGTTGGCGCTGGGCGCACCGCGGCGCACGACGGCCTCGTCCATCACGTCGTCGTGGCACAGGGACGCGACGTGGGTCAGCTCGACGCCGGCCGCGGCGGCCACCACGTCGGCGTTGCCGCCACTGCCCAGCTCGGCCGCCAGCAGCGTCAGCAGCGGGCGGAACCGCTTGCCGCCGGCCTCGATGAGGTGCGTGTTGGCCTCGGCGATGAACGCGTCGTCGTGGTCGACCTCGCGCCGGAGCAGGGCGTCGACCTCGGCGAGGCCCTCCTGGAGCCTGGCCGCGAGCTGCGCGGAGGTGTCGGGCAGGAGGTGTGCGGTGGGGGTCGAGCTCATCTGAGCAGCCTGCGTCATCTCAACAGGAAGACCGACGAGCGCTCGGCCAGGTCGAGGACCTGCGCCGGCATCACACCGAGGACGAGCGTGACGAGGGTGCCCACGGTGACCGCGATCGTGGTCAGCGGCGACGCCACCTGGGCGACGACCGCCTCACCGGCCGGGGCCTCCGTGAAGTACATGAGCACGATCAGTCGGACGTAGACGAAGGCGGTGATCACGCTGCACAGCAGGCCGATCACGACGAGCACCACCCCTGCGCGGCCACCGAAGTTGATCGCCGGTGAGAACGCTGCGAACTTCGCGGTGAAGCCGGACGTCAGCGGGATCCCGGCGAAGGCCAGCAGGAGGAACGCGAAGACCCCGGCCACGACGGGGTGGTTGCGGCCCAGGCCGGCCCACTGCGAGAGGTGCGAGGCCTCCGAGCCACCCTGGCGGACCATCGAGACGACGGCGAAGGCCGCGATCGTCATGAACCCGTAGGCGACGAGGTAGAACATCGTGCCCGAGACGCCGGTCTTGTCGAAGGCAAGCACGGCCACGAGGATGAAGCCCGCGTGCGCGATCGACGAGTAGGCCAGCAGCCGCTTGACGTCGGTCTGGGTCACCGAGAGCACCGAGCCGACCACCATGGTGAGCGCGGCGACACCGATGACGCCCCCACGCCAGTCCCAGCGGTTGGCTTCGAGGCCGACGTAGACCAGGCGCAGGATCGCACCGAAGGCCGCGACCTTGGTGCAGGCGGCCATGAAGCCGGTGACCGGCGTCGGGGCGCCCTGGTAGACGTCGGGGGTCCACGAGTGGAACGGCACCGCGCCGACCTTGAACAGCAGGCCCACGAGCAGGAACACCACGCCCGGCAGCAACAACCCGTCCAGTGCGGCCGACGAGGCGCTGACCGCCTTGGTGATGTCGGCGAGGTAGAGCGAGCCGGCGTAGCCGTAGAGCAGGGCCGCCCCGAAGAGGAAGAAGGCCGAGCTGAAGGCACCCAGCAGGAAGTACTTGAGCGATGCCTCCTGCGACAGCAGGCGACGACGACGGGCCAGGCCACACAGCAGGTACAACGGCAGGGACAGCACCTCGAGGGCCACGAACATGGTGAGCAGGTCGCCCGCTGCGGGGAAGAGCATCATGCCGAGCACGGCGAACATCGTCAGCGGGAAGACCTCGCTGGTGGCCAGCCCCGCACGCAGCGCGGCAGCCTCGTGAGGCGAACCGGGGATGGCCGCGCCCATCGGGGTGAAGGCGTCGGCGCCCTGACCGCCGAACTTCTCGGCCATGGTGAGGATGCCGAGCATCGACATCAGCAGGATCGCGCCCTGAAGGAACAGCGCCGGTCCGTCCATGATCACGGCCTGGCGCAGGGTGCCGCCCTGGTGGGCGTCCTTGACCGACACGAGCACGAGGACCAGGAAGGCGGCGACGAGGCCGGCGAGGGCGACCGCCACCTGGATGGTGTGCCGTACGGCGCGGGGAGCGAACGCCTCGACGAGCACTCCGACGAGGGCGGCGCCGACGACGATGAGCATCGGGGCGATCGCGCCGTAGTCGACGTCGGCCACCTCGAAGGCGGCCGGCGCCAGGCCGGTGAGGGTGACTGTCACGGCGGGCATTACTTCGTGCTCCCGTCAGCGGAGGTGGGTGCCGGGTCGGTGACGCCGACGTGCTTCAACGTCGTGGCGACTGCCGGGTTGAGCAGGTCGAGGGCAGGCTTGGGATAGAAGCCGAGCACCAGGAAGGCGGCGATCAGCGGGGCGACCACGAGCTTCTCGCGGGTCGTGATGTCGCGGACCGGCGCCTCGAGCTCGGGCTTCGGACCGGTCATCATCCGCTTGACCATCAACAGGATGTAGAGCGCGGCCAGGACGATCCCGGCCGTGGCGATCACCGCGACGGCCTGGTAGCGCTGGAAGGTCCCGACCAGCACCAGGAACTCCGAGACGAACGAGCTGAGCCCCGGCAGCGCCAGGCCCGACAGGCCGGCCACGAGGAACACGCCGGCCAGCCCGGGCGTGACCCGCTGCCAGCCGCCGAAGTCGGGGATGCGCTTGCTGCCTCGGCGTGCGATGAGCATCGCCGCGATGAGGAACAGCGCCGCCGTCGAGAAGCCGTGGTTGAGCATGTAGAGCGTCGCGCCCGCGCCACCCACGGAGGTCATCGCGAAGATGCCCAGGATGATGAAGCCGAAGTGGCTCACCGACGTGTAGGCGATCAGCCGCATGATGTCGGTCTGGCCGATGGCGAGCAGCGCGCCGTAGAGGATCGACACGATCGCCAGCGCCAGCACCACCGGGGTGGCCCACTGCGAGGCCTCCGGGAAGAGCTGGAGGCAGAACCGGATCATCCCGAAGGTGCCGACCTTGTCGAGCACGCCCACCAGCAGCACCGCGGTCGCGGGCCGCGCCTCGGTGGCGGCGTCGGGCAGCCAGGTGTGGACGGGCCACATCGGCGCCTTGACCGCGAAGGCGAAGAAGAACGCGACGAAGATCAGCCGCTCGGGGCCGTCGGCGATGTCGAGACCGGTCAGCGTCGAGACGAGGAAGCCGTCGGACCCTCCCGGGCCGTAGTGGTAGAGCGCGATGACGCCGACCAGCATGACCAGCCCACCGGCCAGCGAGAACAACAGGAACTTCACCGCGGCGTACTGACGGCGCGGACCGCCGTAGAGGCCGATGAGGAAGTAGACCGGGATCAGCATGGCCTCGAAGAAGACGTAGAACAGGAAGACGTCCGTGGCGGCGAAGACCCCGACCATGAAGGTCTCGAGGACCAGCATCAGCGCGAAGTAGTTCTTCTCGCGCTTGCCGCCCTCGGGGACGTCGTGCCACGAGGCGAGGATGCAGATCGGCGTGAGCACGAGCGCCATGAGGATCATGACGAGCGCGATCCCGTCCACGCCCACGGCATACGACACCCCGAACTGGGGGATCCACTCGTGGCGCTCGGCGAGCTGGAACTGCTCGCCACTCTTGGTCTTGAACTCGAGCGCGGCAGCGATGCCGAGCACGAGCGTCACGAGGGAGGTGCCCAGGGCCACCTGCTTCGCGCGGTCGGCCATCCCGCTCGGGACAGCCGCCACGACGGCAGCACCGATCAGCGGGATCAACCCGAGAACGGTCAGCCACGGGAAGTTCGTCATCACTGGATCACCCACAGAGCACCGAGGAAGGCGACGACACCGGCGAGCATCGTCAAGGCATAGGAGCGTGCGAAGCCGTTCTGCAGGCGACGCAGGCGGCTGGACGTGCCACCGACGAGCGCGGCGAGGCCGCCGACGCCCCCGTCGACACCGCGGTTGTCGGCGAAGACCAGCGCGCGGGTCAGGTGGATGCCCGGCCGCATGAAGACGCCTTCGTTGACGTCGTCCTGGTAGAGGTCGCGGCGGGCGGCCTGGGTCAGCAGCGAACCGGCCGGCTGCACCTGCGGGACGTCGTCACGCCAGTAGCGCATCCAGGCCAGGGCGACACCACCCGCGACCAGCAGCAGCGTGAGGACCATCAGCACAGGGACGGAGATCACCGGGTGCTCGCCCTCCTCGTGGCCACCGACCACCGGCTCGAGCCAGTGCGTGAAGGTGCCACCGAGCGACAGGACCAGACCGAGCAGGCCGGACCCCACCGCGAGCACCATCATCGGGATGGTCATGGTCAGGGGCGACTCGTGCGGGTGGACGTCGTCGGACCAGCGCTTCTTGCCGTGGAAGGTCATGAAGAACAGGCGCGACATGTAGAAGGCGGTGATGCCGGCGCCGATGAGGGCGGCACCACCGAAGACCCACGGACGCCAGCCCTCGCCGATGAACGCCGCCTCGATGATCTTGTCCTTGGACCAGAAGCCCGAGAACGGCGGCACACCCAGGATCGCCAGCCAGCCGAGGCCGAACGTCACCCAGGTGATCTTCATGGCGCCGGACAGGTTGCCGAAGCGGCGCATGTCGACCTGGTCGTTCATGCCGTGCATGACCGACCCGGCTCCGAGGAACATGCCGGCCTTGAAGAAGCCGTGCGTGAGCAGGTGGAAGATCGCGAACGCGTAGCCGACCGGGCCGAGACCGGCGGCCAGCATCATGTAGCCGATCTGGGACATCGTCGAGGCGGCCAGCGCCTTCTTGATGTCGTCCTTGGCGCAGCCGACGATCGCACCGAAGAGCAGGGTGACCGCACCGACGATGACGACGACGAGCTGGGCCGTCGGGGCGTGGTCGAAGATGAAGTTGCTGCGCACGACGAGGTAGACGCCGGCGGTCACCATCGTCGCCGCGTGGATCAGCGCCGAGACGGGCGTCGGGCCGGCCATGGCGTCGCCGAGCCAGCTCTGCAGCGGGAACTGCGCCGACTTGCCGCAGGCGCCGAGCAGGAGCATGAGGCCGATCGCGGTGAGGACGCCCTCGCCCGCGCCACCAGCTGCCTCCTGCACGCCGGCGAAGGTCACCGTGCCGAACGCGGCGAACATGATCATGATCGCGACGGACAGCCCGAAGTCACCGACCCGGTTGACCACGAACGCCTTGTTGGCCGCGGTCGCGTAGGCCGGGTTGTAGTTCCAGAACCCGATGAGCAGGTAGGACGCCAGGCCCACGCCCTCCCAGCCGACGTAGAGCAGCAGGTAGGAGTCGGCCAGCACGAGCAGCAGCATCGAGGCCACGAACAGGTTGAGGTAGGCGAAGAACCGGCGCTTGTCCGGGTCGTGCTCCATGTAGCCCAGCGAGTAGACGAGGATCAGCGATCCGACGAAGGTCACCAGCAGCACGAAGGTCATCGACAGCTGGTCGAGCAGCATGCCGGCCTCGAGGTGGAACGACCCGGCGGGCACCCACTCGAACAGGTGGATCGCGGCGGCACGCTCCTCACCGTCACGGCCGAGCATGAGCATCCAGAGGATGAAGCCCACGACGAAGGAGCCCCACGACAGGGCGACCGCGAGCAGCGGACCCCACCTGTCGGCCGCGCGGCCCCCGAGCAGGAGCACGGCGGCGCCCAGCATCGGGAGGGCCACGAGGAGCCACGTGTATGCCGTGAAGCCGGTGGCCGCTGCTGCGGCACCGTCGGCTGTGGCGAGAGTTGCGAGGGAAGTCACCGGGTGGCCCCTTTACAGCTTCAGCAGGTTGGCGTCGTCGACCGAGGCCGACCGGCGGGCGCGGAAGATCGCGATGATGATCGCCAGGCCGACGACGACCTCGGCGGCGGCGACCACCATGACGAACAGGGCGATCACCTGCCCGTCGAGGCTGCCGTGCATCCGGGCGAACGTCACGAACATGAGGTTGACCGAGTTGAGCATGAGCTCGACGCCCATGAACACCACGATGGCGTTGCGCCGCAACAGGACGGTGGCACCGCCGATCGCGAACAGCAGCGTGGCGAGGTAGATGTAGTTGACGAGGTTCATCGCGCGTCGCCCTCCTCGATCTCGTGCTCGATGGCGTGCTGGGCATCGACGTGGCGGGTCGGGACGGTGATCTGCTCGCGCGCGGTCAGCACCCGCGAGACGGACAGCTCGCTCGGGGTGCCGTCCGGCAGCAGGGCCGGGGTGTCGACGGCGTTGTGGCGGGCGTAGACACCCGGCGCCGGCAGACCAGCGACGTTGACGTTGTCACGGATGCGACGCTCGGACCACAGCCGCTGGCTGGGCTTGGCGCCGATGCGCTCGCGGTGCGCCAGCACCATCGCGCCGAGGGCGGCGGTGATGAGCAGGGCGGAGGTGACCTCGAAGACCCAGACGTACTGGCCGAAGATCAGCTCGGCGACGCCGCTCACGTTGCCCTTGGACTCGTTGACCGAGGCCAGCCCCTTCATCGGCGGGAACTGGACGCGCCCGATCGCGGTGAACAGCAGCCCCGCGAGGCCGAGGGACAGCAGCAGTGCGACCCACTTCTGGCCCTTGAGCGTCTCGACGAGGGAGTCGGAGGAGTCGACACCGACGAGCATGAGCACGAAGAGGAACAGCATCATGACCGCGCCGGTGTAGACGAAGATCTGGATGATGCCGAGGAAGTCGGCCTCCTGGGCGATGTAGAAGATGCCGAGGTTGATCATCACCAGCGCCATGCCGAGCGCAGCGTGGACGGCCTTCTTGGCGAAGAGCAGTCCCGTCGCCGCGAGGACGCTGATCGGGGCGAGGACCCAGAACGCGATCTGTTCTCCCAGGCTGGTCATCGGCGCACCGCCTCGGTCGTGTCGCGGCCGACCTGTCGGGTGGTCACGGTGTCGACTCCCTCGACCGGGTCGCCACCGGGGGCGAGCCCGTCCTCGGGCTGGGCGTCGTGGGCCTTCACCCAAGCCTCCTGCTCGGGCGTCGCACGGGCGACCTTGCCCTGGTAGTAGTCGCGCTCCTCGAGGCCCTCGACCATCGGGTGCGGCGCAGGGAGCATCCCCTCGGCGAGCGGGGCGAGCAGCTGCTCCTTGGTGAAGATGAGGTCGGCACGGTTGTTGTCCGCGAGCTCGTAGAAGTTGGTCATCGTGAGCGCGCGGGTCGGGCAGGCCTCGATGCACAGGCCGCAGAAGATGCAGCGCAGGTAGTTGATCTGGTAGACGCGGCCGTAGCGCTCGCCGGGCGAGAACCGCCCGGTGCCACCGTCGGAGTCGTCGTTGGAGGCGCCCTCGACGAGGATCGCGTCGGCCGGACAGGCCCACGCGCACAGCTCGCAGCCGACGCACTTCTCGAGCCCGTCAGGGTGGCGGTTGAGCTGGTGACGGCCGTGGAAGCGCGGCTGGGTCGGCCGCTTCTCCTCGGGGTACTCCTCGGTCTCCAGCTTGCGGAACATCGTCGCGAAGGTGACGCCGAAGCCACCGACGGGGGCGAACAGGTCGGAGAAGAACCCGCCCTTCGCCTCGGCCTTCTGGCCAGCGCTCTTGTCAGTCACGAGCGGACTCCTTCTCGGTGATGGCGAGGGACGGTTCGCGCAGCCGCTGCCCGGGCAGGGGTGGGACCGGGTAGCCGCCGGCGAAGGGGTCGATCTCGTCGGGCGCCGTGGCGTCCTTGGCAGCCTGCTTGTCGGCCTGCTTGCCCTCCCACAGCCAGTAGGCGAGCAGCACGGCACCAGCGACCACGGCCACGAAGATGAAGCTCACCAGCGGGTACTGCCGACCCGCGAGGGTGAACGAGGGGCCCTCGATGAAGCCGAGCTGGCTGGCCCGGATGAAGGCGACCACGACGACCCACGCGAGGGTGACCGGGATGAGGAACTTCCAGCCGAACCGCATGAACTGGTCGTAGCGCACCCGGGGCAGCGACCCACGCAGCCAGACGAAGAAGAACATGAACAGCCAGAGCTTGATGACGAACCAGAGCAGGCCCCACCAACCGTGGTTGAACATGCCGTCGTTGATGGCCGCGATGCCGGGAGGCGCCTGCCAGCCACCGAGGAACATCGTGGTGGCCAGCGCGGAGACGGTGAACATGTTGACGTACTCACCGAGGAAGAACATCGCGAACTTCAGCGAGGAGTACTCGGTGTGGAAGCCACCGGTGAGCTCGCCCTCGCCCTCGGCGAGGTCGAACGGCAGGCGGTTGGTCTCGCCGACCATGGTCACGACGTAGACGAAGAAGCTGAAGAACGCCGGGATGATGTACCACAGGTCCCTCTGGCCAGCGACGATCTGCGAGGTCGACATCGAGCCGGCATAGAGGAACACCGCGACGAGCGACAGGCCCATCGCGATCTCGTAGGAGATCACCTGGGCGGTCGAGCGCAGGCCACCCAGCAGGGGGTAGGTCGAGCCGGACGACCAGCCGGCCAGCACGATGCCGTAGACGCCGACACCGGCGACGGCCAGCACGAGCAGCACGGCGACGGGGACGTCGGTGAGCTGCAGCGGCGTGCGGTGGCCGAACATCGACACGGTCGGCCCCAGGGGGATGATCGCGAACGACACGAACGCCATCGCGCCCGCGATCGCCGGGGCGAGCGCGAAGACGACCTTGTCGGCGTTCTTGGGCGTCAGGTCCTCCTTGAGCGCCAGCTTGACGCCGTCGGCGAGGGTCTGGAGCAGGCCGAACGGTCCGGTGCGGTTGGGCCCGGGACGCTGCTGCATGCGGCCGATGACGCGCCGCTCGAACCAGATGACGACGAGCGTGTTGACCAGTAGGAAGACGAAGACCAGCAGCGCCTTGACCAGGTGCAGCCACCAGGGCGTGTCCGTGAAGTCGAGGGTCGGGTTGTCGGCGAACGGCACGTTCGCGCCCACTCCCGCAGGCAGGTGCGGTATGGCGCTCAGCGCCTGCCCGGCATACGTCACCGCGCTCACTGGGCACCTCCCTTGGTGAGGGTGACGACGTCACCGGCGACCGCCCCGAGGGAAGCGCGCACGGTCGAGCCACTGGAGTTGGTCGGCAGCCACACGACGTGGTCGACCATGTCGACGGTCACCGCCACCGGGGCGGAGACGGAGCCGTGGGCGGTCGACACGGTCACGGTGTCGCCGTCGGCGAGGCCGAAGGACTCGGCCGTCGCCGGGGAGACCCGGGCGAGCGCCGTGGGCGCCGTGCCGGCGAGGAACGGCTCACCGTCCTGCAGCGACCCCCGGTCGAGCAGGTGGTGCCAGGTCGCGAGGACGAGCTCACCCGACCCGAAGGTCGGCGGAGCCTGCACGGGCGTGGACGGGGCCTGCGGACGCGTGTCGGCGCCTGCCCCGAGGGCCGCCATCTCGGACCGGACCTCGGCCAGGGTGCGGGCACCGAGGAAGGCGCCCAGCTCGGCGGCGAGCATGTCGAGGACGCGGTAGTCGGACTGGGCGTTGCTGTCGAGCGCCGGCTGGAAGGTGCGCGTGCGGCCCTCCCAGTTGACGTAGGTGCCGCCCTTCTCGGCCTGCGGTGCGACGGGCAGGACCACGTCGGCCACCGCCGTCACCGACGAGGGGCGGATCTCCAGCGACACCACGAACGTCTTGGCGAGGGCCTCCTCGGACCGCGGGTCCGCGAGGTCGGCTGCGTCGACGCCACCGACGACGAGCGCGTTGACCGCACCCGTCGTGGCCGCCTCGATGATCGCGGCACCGTCGCGTCCCGGGGTGTCGGGCAGCCCGACGACGTCCCAGACCTCGGCGACCCGCTCGCGGGCGGCGGCGTCGGAGACCAGGCGTCC